>PUKM01000219.1 GCA_003552325.1 Natrialbaceae archaeon
CGGTCGACGTTGTAGATCACCTTCGAGCGGAAGCTATCGGTATACTCCTCGTTCAGTTCACGAGCGAGCGCCTCCGCGAGTTCGGACACCGATTCGAACTCCCCATCCTCACCGAGTTTGTACAGAATCAGCTCCTCGAACGGCTTGACGCTCGAGAACGAGGCGACCGGCAACTCGACGATATGGCGGCCGTCGATCTCCTTTGCACCGATCGTCGTGCCGCGTTCGTCGAACTCCGCGAGCAACGCACGGGCGCTCTCGAGGCGTTCGGTGATTCGGCCGTCCCCCACTGGTTCGAGGACCTCATCTTCGCCATCGAGGAGGTCCTCGAGCAATCGTGAGCCGGCCCGCAACTCCTCGGCCAGTTCCGTCTCGAGGTACTTTTCCGGGGCGGTGTAGTAGGTGTGGATCTGCTCGCGATCCTCTTGCCGTTCGACCATCAAAGAGTGGGCCGCGGTTGCAAAGGCGAAACTCACCGTCCGGGGCATGGCGGCGACGTTGACCCAGACCTCGTTGTCACGGTCGAGTTCGTCGTTGATCAGCTCGTAGGCCTGTTCGAACGCCTCGTCGTAGTCGTAGACGTCCTCGAGGACGAACCGTTCGGTCGTCGCCCCGAGCAGGTTTTGGAAGTCCGTCTCGAGTTTGTTCGAGAGGTGCCGGGAGTACTCGACGTTGGCCTCGCTGCCGACGGCTCCCTCGAGGAGGATGACGTGGTCGACGGTGTACTGATCGCGCACGAGCGGGGCGATCAGCCGGTCGTAGTCGAAGCCGACCGGGACGATGTGCGTTTGCATAGTGGCTAGGTTAGCGGGAGACACTAAATATCTCGATCATTTCAGGTGCTCGAGTCCTTCGACGCCGATGGCCTCTGTGTTGGGCAGATGTGTGGCCATAGGTACCGATGAGTAACGACACACTCTAGCAGTGGGATTGCAGATATGCATGCCCGGGGAATTTGTGTACTGCGGTCGAACGAATCGAGGTGAACCAGATCGAAACCAGTCACCAACCGGAGGAACGCTCGATAGTCGAGCGCTTCGAGGCCCCCGCGAAGCGTGTCCGTGAGTACCTATCGAACCTGACACCGTCGCTCGAGCGCGGGATCAAATCGGGTGCACTGGCGGCAATTCTCGGTGGGGCAGGGCTCTTGAGTGGTGCTCGAGCGTTACTGGATGGTGAACACGGACGTGGGATTGCCAGGGTCGCCCTGGGAGTCGGATTCATAACGGCCGCGTTAGAGCAGCGACGACGCCACAGCCATGATGAGGGGTCGACAGTCGAGCAACTTGACGGAGAAGAAAACGAATCTGTTATCGATGTAATCGGCGATGAGGCCGGTATCGGTGAGAACGAAGTTGCCGTTGGCGAGGAGTCCGAAGACGAGACTGCCGTCGAGTCGGAGACGGGACCAGACACGATCGGTCGTGACACAGCGGAGCGTGACGAAGGAGAGGATGGCGAAACGGTAGCTGACGCTGACACCGAAACAGTGGAGATCGATCGGCTGGGGCGGGCAGCCTTCGACGAGCAGAGTCGGGAAGTTCCGGCCCCACAACGGGCGTTCAACCAGGGCTTTCTGGCCCACTCGACGGAGACGAATTGGGGTATTCGTGCGCGCGACGACGCGGTGGTGGTCTCTCTGGACTTCGACGCGATCCAACAACGGGAGGGCATGCGGTACGTTGCGAGCAGTGAAATCGGGAGGGGCGTCCGTGAACTCCCGATTCCTGAGCCCGTCCTCACCCACTGGGATACGGTATTCGGCGGCGGCACCGCCGTCGTCGGTGGCGACGACATCCTCTTCGTGACGACTGAAGAACTCGCGACGGATGGTCTGTTGCGCGTTCTCCCTGCAGAGTGGGACGACGAACTCCAAGACTGAAGCGCTGGAACAGTGCCGAATCCGGCTCCATCCCACCCACGTCATTGTCTCTCGAGACGGCCGTTTTTTCGTTCGATCACGTTCGTCTCTCTCGATCCCGGAAAGCGTTCTATAAAAAGGCCTGCATGGAAGTGAAACGGTCGTTTTATCCAGGATTCTGATGCCGTAATTGCTCAGCAACGATCCCCGGAACGGGCGTCCGACAGTCTCGACAGAGCCACGTCGGATACGTGCCGTCGACGACTTTTGTCATGTCCTGGCGGTACTCGAGGGTGCGACCACAGACACAGCGGTGTGTTTTGGGGCTCATACGTACACTGGGTGTGGGGTGTTCGAGAAGCACAGTTGGCGGTGCGTGTCCGACTCGAGGGTCCTACTCGTCCTCGAACTCGAGGGCGGCGGAGTTGATACAGTACCGTTGCCCGGTGGGTTGAGGGCCATCCTCGAACACGTGTCCGAGGTGACCCCCGCAGGTGGCACACAGTACTTCCGTCCGGCGCATGCCGTGGCTGGTGTCGAGCCGGGTCTCGATCACGTCCTCGTCGGCGTCGTAGAAACTCGGCCAGCCACACCCCGACTCGTACTTGGTGTCCGAATCGAACAGCGTGGCTCCGCAGCCAGCACAGGCGTAGCTACCGTCTGCTTTGTGATCGACGTACTCACCGGAAAACGGCCGTTCCGTTCCGGCCTCTCTGAGCACGTGATAGGCCTCGTCGTCCAACTGTTCGCGCCACTGGTCCTCGCTCGAGGGCAGATCCGGCTCACTCCGTGAATCCTGACTCATGGAACGGGCTAGGGAGGTGAGACTCTTAGGTGTGTCTCCCACAGATCGTCATCGGCCGGTGATGATATTCGTGCTCTGACACTCCGGGCACTGTGTCATGCGTCCGATGCCGGGAACCTGCAGTCGGAGCCACTCGTCGTCGCCACCCGGGGCTTCGAAGCCACAGTTCAAACAGCGCGAATGCCTGACAGTCGGTGATTCGAGTGCCATAGCCGAGGGTATGACAGGCGAACCCATAGGCGTTTTTTCGATCACGCGCGAGTGTCACGACAACCGATACGTCGTCTCACTCGTTTCCGGGACCGTCACGACTTACCCGACACCAGTAAAACGCCAGGTATGCACGGCACTGGCGTTCCACTCGCAACCCCCTTCACCGAGACCGGTGCGGTCGACCACGAGGCACTGACTGCACTGACAGCCTGGCTCGAGGCGGCCGGTATCGACTTTTTCGTTCCCTGTGGGTCGACGGGAGAAGCCCCGCTGTTGACCGCCGACGAGCGGGTTCGCGTCGTCGAAACCGTTTCGATGCAGACTGACAAGCCGATTCTCGCGGGCACCGGTCAGGAAGGGTACCACCCGACGCTCGAGACGACTGAACGGGCCGCCCAAGTGGGTGCCGACGCAGCACTCATCGTGACGCCTTCCTATTACGGATCCGATGACCGGTCCCTGAAGCGGTATTACCGGGACCTCGCCGACGAGTCCCCCATCCCAATTTACTGCTACAGCGTCCCAAAGTTCACCGACCACGCTCTCGATCCCCGGGTCGTCGAACAGCTCGCCACCCACGAGAACATCCACGGCATCAAGGACTCGAGCGGGAGCCTCGAGTCCCTCCAGCGGCTCGTCCGGCTGACCGCTGCGACCGATTTTTCCGTGCTGGTCGGCAGTGGGGGCGTCTACGCCCCAGCCCTGGACGCGGGCGTCGACGGGGGCATTCTCGCACTAGCGAACGCCGTCCCCGAACAGGTCGCGACCGTTGCCAGCCGACACGCAACCGGCGACGCCGATGGCGCGCGCTCACTGAACGCCGCACTCGTCGAGTGCAACCGGGCGCTCACGGCTCGCTACGGCGTCCCGGGGGTGAAAGCTGCGCTGGCTGCCCGTGGCCAGGACGTGGGTTCACCCCGGCGGCCCCTCGAGGCGCTCGAGGACGAGGCGACGGCTGAAGTCGAGGCGTTGCTCGAGGACGCCCTGCAGGCCTGAACCGTTTTAATTCAGCCTATTGTCAGGTCCGCCACTCGAGGGGGAACCTCGACCGATGAAACGGCCGGCGGTATCCAAAATGCACTGACGAAAGTTATTCTGGTTTCTCCAAACACACATACCCGGGAATAGCATATAGCTGATAATGCCGTTCTCGAGCGTCAGCGAGAACTCAAAGGCCCTCTCAGTGACGACTCGAGAGGGGACCGGAGCGCTAGGAGATTCGATTACGGTACTCCCATTGTTGATCGCCCTCGCCGCAACGGGCACCGTCTCACTGCCGCACATTCTCGTCGCCTTCGGCGTCTTTCAGATCGTCTGGGGACTTTACTACGGAATGCCGATGTCACTCGAGCCGATGAAAGCGCTCATCGGGCTCGCCATCGTGGGGGCCCTCTCGTACGCCGAACTCGCTGCCGCTGGATTACTCGCCGGAGCCGTCTTACTCACCGTCGGTCGGTTTGGGCTCGTAGGCAGACTCGAAACCATCGTGGGCGAACCCGTCGTCAGGGGGATCCAACTCGCCGTGGCAATCCTGTTACTCGAGGCAGCGTTTGGCCTCTCGATGGCCGACCCCGCGGTCGCCGTTGGTGGGCTGGCCGTCGTGCTCGCGTTGACCGTCGTGGGCTACCGGCTGGTGAGCCCGCTCGTGTTGCTCGGTGGCGGCGCTGTCGTTGCCGTCCTCGCGACCGGCGTGCCACACCCACAGCTTCCCGAAGCGACACTGTTCCCCGCCGGGACGCCGACGGTGACGGCCAGCGCCCTCGAGGGAACCGTGGCCCAACTCGGGATGACGATCGGGAACGCCGCTATCGCGACGGCACTCCTCTGTGGGGATCTGTACGATCGGGATATCTCCTCGGACCGCCTCGCAGAGAGTATGGGCGTCACGTGCCTCGCCGCCGTTCCCGCGGGTGGAGTGCCGATGTGTCACGGGAGCGGCGGTCTCGCCGGCAAGTATGCCTTCGGGGCCGAAACCGCCGGGGCGAACGTACTCCTGGGGATCGGCTACCTCGGGCTGGCACTCGTCGCAACCGGAGCACTGCTCGCCGCCTTCCCGATGGCCGTCCTCGGGGTCTTGCTCGTCATCGTCGCGTTCGAGCTCGGCCGGGCCGCCCTCGAGCCCGTGTCAGGCGGCTGGCCACTGGCGACCGTACTGGTCGTTGGGGGTGTTGGCGCACTCGTCAACGTCGGCCTGGCGTTCGTGCTCGGTCTGTGTGCCTGGCTCGTCCTCGAGCAGTATTCCTGAGTCGGGACACTCATGACTCTCGTCCACCTCTCTCGACCAATGACGCACTCGTGGGGTGACCTCTTCGATCGAGCCGAGAGATGGGACGTCGACCGAACCACAATTCACCAGGCGCTCGAGGCACAGCGCGAGGGTGGTGACTCCCCCGAATCGACATCGAGTGACGAGAACACAGCCGCCGAGACCACCGATGAGTAAGAGCAGTCGCCCAAATCCGGCCCGCGTGGTCGCCGACGCCGAGGTCCTCGCAGCCGACCTCTTCGGCGATGAATCGGCCAGAACGGCGCTCGATCACGTGCGGGCCCACGACTGGGTCGAACTGGTTGCGAGTGAGGAACTACTCGAGGAAACCGAATCGCTGGTTGCCAGCCTTGCGGACGTCGACCTGGCGACCGACCACCGGACTCGCCTCGAGGCCGAGTGTGTGGCGGTCGAGCACCCACCCGAGGACCATCCCGCACTCGCCTCCGCGTATCGCGGGCGGGCGGCCCACCTACTCACGTTCGACGACCGCCTCACGTCGGCAAAGGCTGGGCTCACGCTCCAACCTCGCGTCGCCGTCAGCATCCGTGATCCCGCGGCGTTTGCCCAGTTGTTCGACCCCGAATCGCTGTACGAGGCCGTCGTCGGCGAGACGTACGACGGCCCGGATGCTGATCCACGCGAGTGACTCGAGACACCGTTTCGGCGCTTATTCGCGGTCCACCGAGCCCTTGCCGAAACCGACCTCATCGACCGGCGTCACATCGATGGCGACGCCCTCAAGGAGGTCTCCATCCTCGAGGGGATCGTCGACGAGACGACCGCGCTCCCACACCCGTCGAACCGTCCCATCCCGGCGAACGAGACGGTAGAACAGATCGAACGAATCGCCTTCTTCCAGCGTATTTTCAATCTGCTGATTCACGGATGCCTGGTCGTCAGGATGAACAAGGTTACCCAGTGAAACATCTGAATCAATGAATTCCTCCCCGGTGTAGCCAGTGAGTTCCTGGCACGAGCCACGGATGAACGTCGCCGTCCACGGTGGCTCGTTTTCGACCTGATAGACGAAGCCGGGAAGCCGGTCGATGAGCGCTTCGAGCCGGCGCCGATCAGTACGCTCGTCAGTGACGTCCCGGAATTGTGAGAACAGATTGATGATGTTTCCCTCGTCGTCCGTGACAGCACTGTTGTGCCAGGCGCAGGTAATATATGTACCATCTGCCCGGACGTTTCGATTAACCATCTCTGACCCGTCGGCTGACTCGATCGCGATCTCGAACTGGCGTTCGACGAATTCGCGCTGCGCAGGTGGAACGACCACCTCCCAGGACTCACCCACGAGGTCCGCTTCCTCGTACCCTAAAATCCCGGTCGCTGTTTCGTTGAGCGCGACGAACTCGAGGTCGTCGTTCCACTCGATCACGCCAAACGGGGACTGTTCAAACAACAGGGACAACCGGCGTTGGCTCTCGCGTAACGCCCGTACTGAGTGGCAACGTTCGACCACGTTCCGAACCCGATTGGCCAACACGGTATACTGCTCTGTCGCCCGTTCTTTCTGCAAGTAGTCCGTGACCCCAGCCGTGATAGCTTTGCTCGCAATCTCTTCACTTCCTTTCCCCGTAAACAGGATAAACGGCAGTTCCGGATATCGCGACCGAACGGCCTCCAAAAAGTCCAGGCCATCCATTTCGGGCATATCGTAATCACTGACGATGCAGTCGATTTCTGGATCGAGAACATCGAGCCCAGCGCGTGCACTCATTGCGGTCTCGATCTCGAAGGTTTCGTCGGCGCGCTCGAGGAACGTGCCCGTTAATTCGGCCAGGCCGGGTTCATCGTCGACGACGAGGACCCGGATCGATTCATCCATTCTTCAGTTGGTTTTGACCGAGACGGTAAAATCATTATGGCACGGCGCTCCACTGGGCGGAGCGGGACCCCTCGAGGGTCGAGAGCGCCTCGAGGAGTCCCACAGCCCACCATCACGGTCGTCGGAGGACACCAGGGGACGTCACCCACGCACCCAACCGCTGTCTGGCCCGACTCGGAAGGATGCGAGCGAGCGACGGAATCACCCGATTTCGCCACCCAGGGATGACGACCGGCTCACCGGCGAGCATTCCCTCCACTCCACGAGCGGCGACCGTCTCGGGGGAGAGCATGAACCGTCGCTCGAGCCAGGTCGTCCCACGGCCACACTCGTCGTGGATTGGCGTCGAAACCGGACCGGGACACAGCGCGGTAACGGAGACGCCAGTGCCGGCACACTCCCCCGCCAACGATTCGGTGAACGACCGCAGATGTGCTTTGCTCGCGTGATAGCTCGCCATCATCGGCCCGGGTCTGAACGCAGCCGTCGAGGTTACGAACCCGACTATCCCCGCATCCCGTTCGAGCATCGCTGGGAGGAAAGCTCGAGTGAGCGCGACCGGGGCCTCGACGTTGAGCCGAAGGAGGTCACGCTCAGCCGTCGGGTCGGCCTGGGCGAACGGGCCGTAGGTCGCCATCCCCGCGTTGTTGACCAACACGTCGATCGGCCAGCGTCGATCCGCCAGCGTCTCGACCAGGCGATCCGGAGCCGAGGGATCCGTGAGGTCGGCCTGTAACGGGAGAACGTCGATACCATGGCTCGCCTCGAGTGACGCCGCGTGCTGCTCGAGTGGCGTCCGTGACCGAGCGACCAACACGAGGTCGAACCCGTACTCGGCGAAGGCCGTCGCCAGGGCACGACCGATGCCGCGTGTGCCGCCGGTAATGAGTGCCGTTGGGCGAGTACCGTCGCCCGTATTAAAGACGGGCGCCTTACTGGTCATACCAGGGACTCGGCTGCGCGAGGCAAATAGCTACACATCCGTCTCCTCGGCGAGCCAGTCGGCGACGGCGGCGAGCGCCCGACCGCGATGGGAAATCGCGTTTTTCTCCGCCGCAGTCATCTCCGCGAGGGTCTGGCCGTTGTACTCGAAGATCGGATCGTAGCCGAATCCCTCCTCTCCGCGTGGGGCGACGAGCGTCCCGGCGACGCTCCCCGTAAAGGTCTCGACACCACGCTCGTCGGCGTAAGCCATCACCGTTCGGAAGTACGCACGCCGATTGTCTTCGTCCCGGGCGAACTGCCACAGCCGTTCGACACCGATCGTTTGCTCGACGTACGCCGAATAGGGCCCTGGAAAGCCGTCGAACGCGTCGACGAACAGGCCAGTATCGTCGACGAGGACGCCGTCGACCGGTTCGTCGGCCGTCTCCTGGAGGTATTCGTAGGTCTCTCGAGCGCCGACTGCGGCGATTTCCTCGAGGGCTGCCGACTGGATTTCCGTGTAGTCGTAGGTAACCTGTTCGACCGTGGCGACGCCATCCAGATAGGCCCGCGCCTCGGTAAGTTTCCCTTCGTTGCCGGTCGCGAAGCGAATGTGCATAGTTGAGGGGCGGCCGGGGAGTTCAAAGTGACGTCGATTTTCCCCACGACACTTCGCCGTCTCCGCCACGTTTTTGCTACCAGCAGGAGTGGGTCCGGGTATGGACGCAACCGTCGATCACGTCATGATCCGCGTCGAAGACCTCGAGGAATCGCTTGACTGGTACCAGACGCACCTCGATTACGAGGAGAAAGGGCGCTGGGAAGCGGACACCTTCACCAACGTCTACCTCGGCCCGGCAGATATGCACGACGACGGGGCCGTCCTCGAGTTAACGTACAACCACGACGGCCGAAGCTACGAGATGGGCGACGGCTGGGGGCACATCGCTGTCCGCGTCCCCGAGGACGAACTCGACTCGAGCTATCAGCAACTGATGGACGAAGGCGTCGAGGATTACCGCGACCCTGAATCCTGTGGCAACCGATACGCGTTCGTCAAAGACCCCGACGGCCACGAGATCGAAATCGTCAAGCGCGATTACGGCGCGAAGTGGAGCCTCGACCACACGATGATTCGCGTCGAAGACGCTGACGAAGCACTCGGCTACTGGGTCCGGAAGTTCGGCTACGACGAGGTCGGCCGCTGGGAAGCCGA
>PUKM01000006.1 GCA_003552325.1 Natrialbaceae archaeon
AGTGCCCCCTCGACATCGTCTGAGCCCAGGTGTTCGATCGAGGTTCGAACGAGCGATTCAGCATCGCTGTCCGGGACCGTCGACGGAATGCCAAACTCATCACGAACCCGGTAATCGAGCTCGGACGCTGAAAGATCGACATCTTCCGAATCCTCTCCCTCTTCGGTGATCGTGATGACGTTCGTCACCGCTTCTGACTCCTCGAGACGAAGTCGATAATCGAGCAGTGACCGCCAGGTCTCCTGGTCGACGCGCAACTCCGCTGGTGGGATAACTTTCGGACAGCGCGTGTGGAACCGACAGCCAGATGGTGGATTCAGTGGCGAGGGTACGTCACCCTCGAGGAGGATTTTCTCGCCTTCCCAGAGCGGATCGGGTTCCGGAATCGCCGACAAGAGTGCCTCGGTGTACGGGTGGGATGGCGAGGAGAAGATCTCCTCTGTGGCGCCGACCTCGGCGAACTGACCGAGGTACATCACGGCGATCCGGTCGGAGATGTGCTCGACGACACTCAGGTCGTGGGCGATGAAGATGTACGAGAGCCCGAACTCGACTTGCAGGTCCTCGAGCAGGTTCAGAATCTGTGCCTGCACACTCACGTCGAGTGCACTGACTGGTTCGTCACAGATGATGATTTCCGGATCGACAGCGAGCGCTCGGGCGATACCGATACGCTGGCGTTGGCCACCGGAGAACTCGTGTGGATACCGGTGTGCGTGACTCGGATTGAGTCCGACGGTCTCGAGGAGGTCCTGGACTCGACTCTCACGATCGTCTGGCTCACCGATGTCGTGAATATTCAACGGCTCTCTGATGATCTCACCGACGGTAAGCCGCGGATTGAGACTCGAGAACGGATCCTGGAAGATGTACTGGAGGTCCGTTCGGAGATCACGGAGCTGACTGCTCGAGACCTCCGTCAGGTCGATTTCCTCAGTGAAACCAGCGGCGGCGGTCGAGGAGTCTGGCTGTGGCTGGTAGTAGACGGAGCCATCGGTCGGTTCGATGAGTCGCAACATCGCTCGCCCGAGACTCGTCTTTCCACAGCCACTCTCTCCGACGACACCCAGTGTTTCACCGGGGTACAGCTCGAGGTCGATGCCGTCGACGGCTTTGACCCACTGTTTCCGACCGAGTATGTTGTCGATGAAGCCGCTTCTGGACTCGTAGTATTTCTCTAGCCCCTCCGTACGAATAATCGGTTCGTCACTCATTTTGTTCACCCGAAGAAATCGTCGTGTTCGATGGCGGCTCGGACGGAGAGGTTGCCTCAGAGGGTACCGTTCCCTCACCGCGTACCGTCACTTCATAATCGAGGCCTTCGCTTAACTCGCCAGTGTACTCGAGACACTTGGCGGCTCGTGTCGTTTGTGGGGTGGTTTCTGCACCCGTATCCAGGTCGAGTAAGGGTGGCTCGATTTCGGCACAGACGTCTTCAGCGAACGGACACCGTGGATGGAAACTACACCCGGATGGTGTCTCGATCAGGTCGGGCATCGTGCCCGGAATCGTCTGGAGCCGTTCCCGATCGGACCCCACCCGAGGGATCGAACTCATCAGTCCAACGGTGTAGGGGTGTTTTGGATCGTAGTAGAGCTCTTCGACCGGTGCCTTCTCGACCGGTTGCCCGGCGTACATCACCATCACCCGATCACAGACTTCGGCAACGACACCGAGGTCGTGGGTGATAAGTTGGACCGCCGTGTCGAACTCGTCGGCCAACTCCTCGATCAGCGTGAGGATCTTCGCCTCCGTCGTCACGTCGAGCGCTGTCGTCGGCTCGTCTGCGATCAGGATATCGGGATCGCACGACAGCGCCATTGCGATGACGACACGCTGTTGCATCCCGCCGGAGAACTCGTGTGGGTAATCCGAGTATCGGGTGTCGGCGTCGGGAATACCGACCCGATCGAGCAACTGAATCGCTCGATCTTTCGCTTCTTTATTGCTGTAATCCAGATGGTGACGGATCGCTTCGGCGATCTGTTCACCGACGGTGTAGACGGGGTTAAGCGCCGTCTGGGCGTCCTGGAAGATCATGGCGATCCGGTTGCCACGGATGGATCTGACCGACTCCTCTTCCATATCCAGTAGGTTTTCGCCCTCGAGCCGGATTTCACCGCTTTCGATGACGCCGGGATTCTCGATGAGCTGTAACAGCGAGAGTGCGGTTACGCTCTTTCCAGCGCCACTCTCACCGACGACACCGAATTTCTCCCCGCGTTCGATCTTGTACGAGAGATCATCGACAGCAGTCACGACACCCTCAGCCGTGTAGAAGGACACGGTGAGATTCTTGACCTCGAGGAGTGCCATTATCCGCCACCTCCGTGGTTGATGTTGTCGACCTGTGCATCCAGTGCGTCGTTGATCGCGTCACCGATCATGTTCATCGACATAACGAAGATGAAGATCATCAGCCCGGGGAAGACCGTTGCCCACCAGTTCCAGTCGGCATCTGGGCCGGACATCAGGGTGTCCTGTTCGGCGTCGAGGATGGTCCCCCATTCGGGCGTGCCGGGTGTGAATCCGAGTCCGAGGAAACCGAGTGCGGCGACGCCGATAACGACGGTCCCGATACTGAGTGTTGCCTGGACGATGACTGGTGCGATGGCGTTCGGCACGATGTGTTTAAACACCACGCTCCGATCGCGTGCACCGAGTGCTTTCGCCGCCAGGACGTACTCGTTCTGTTTTACCTTCAGAATCTCTCCCCTGATAAGTCGGGCGTAAATGGCCCAGCCAGGGAGCACGAACGCCGCCACCAGTTGCCAGTAGCCGCCGCCGAACACGGCGACGAGCAACAGGGCAAGGATCAGGCCGGGGAACGCGAACACGACGTCGAGGATCCGCATCATGATCTCATCGACTGTCCCGCCGAAGTAACCGGAGATGCTCCCGAAGATGATGCCGACGGTCGATGCGATTCCAGTCACAATGAACCCGATCGTCACACTGTAATAGGACCCGGCCAACACCCGAGAGAACATATCGCGGCCCAGGCGGTCAGTTCCCATAGGATGAGCCAGTGAGGGTGGCTCGTAGCGATCGCCGACACCGGTCGCGGTCACGTCGTACGGCACAAGTTCGAACGGCTGAACGACGATGCCGGCCACCGTGATCGGCCGAGAGAAAATCACGGCACCAATCATCAGCAAGACACAAAACACGCCGACTAGCGCGAATCTGTCGCGGATTAGCTGCTGGATGATCCGCTGTCGACGACTCATGACAGCGGTATCTTCATCGTCTCCCCAAATCGCCTCATCGGGCTGTTCGACGCGGTCGGCATCGAAGCCGGTTATCTGAATTCTGCCTCGTTGTGTTGACATAGTGATATTCAATACTCGTCTCGAATTCGCGGATCAAGCACCGCATACATGATATCAGCGGCCAGATTCGCCACGACGATTGCAGCCCCGACGAACATGGTGATAGCCATGATGAGGTTAATCTCTCGGAGGTTGATCGCCTCGATGAGCAAGGCACCGAGACCAGGCCACCCAAACACAACCTCGACGACGACTGAGCCGGAAACGATCCCGGCCGTCAAGAACGCGGCGACGGTCACCGCAGAGATCATCGAGTTTCGCAAGACGTGCTTGATGATGACGGTTCGTTCTGGCAGCCCTTTGGCTCGAGCAGCCGTGACGTAGTCTTTGTTCATCTCCTCTGCCATCGATGTCCGAAGGATACGCATCAGGTTCGCCGATGCGGCTGTCCCGATGGTAACCCCGGGTAAGATGAGCCACCACAACATCTCCCGTGAGAGGAGTGGCTCCTGTGGATCGAGCACGGGGAACCAGTTGAGTTCCACCGCGAAGATTGCCATCAACATCAGACCGAGCCAGAAGTTGGGGATCGAAATGCCCGAGAGTGCTGCGAACCGGCTGGCGTGGTCACCGAACCGGTCTTTCCGGGTTGCGGCGTAGATACCGCCTGGGACAGCGATCAAAATCGCGAAGACCCAGCCGAACAGACCCAGTGCGATCGTTTCGGGAAGACGGGCGATCATCATCCCACCGACGTCGGGTCCACGGGAGTATACTTCTCCCATATCACCGGTCAGCATACCGGCCACCCAGTTGAGATACTGTTCCCAGATCGGAAGATGGAGTCCGAACTCCCGTCTGAGATTAGCAGCATCCGCCGCTGTCGCATCCGGATTGTTTGCGACCATCATATCCACGATGTCCGCGGGGGTGAGATGGATCATCCCGAAGGTAATCACGGAGACGCCAAACAACACTGGGACTGACGCCAGCAACCGCCTCAGAACGAATCGTCGTAAACTCATATAATGAAAGGTGGATCGAAGCGTCGGTTATTCGTCGCGGTCCAGGTAGATGATCTGTTCGTCGATCGGCGCGTAGAGTGCGTAGCTCAGCAGCGACTGCGTCGCAGGGTGTGCGTTCAGTCCGTTGACCTCGTTGTTCCCAGCGATCGTCGTCAGTGAGTAGTCGACGATGGTGTTTGCCCCCAGCTCGGTGATCGCTGGCCACAGTTCGTCGTAGCGCTCACGGCGCAGGTCCTCGTCCGCAGAGACGTCCTCACCGAACCGGCAGCTGCGAAGCAGGTCGACGAACTCGTCGTCGAACGTGCCCTCGGGGAAGAAGAAGTTACAACACCCGTTGTAGTTGTCGGGGTCGTGAATCGCTTCGGCGTAGCCGTGTGGGTCGAACCCGCTGGCGAGACCGATCGTCGCCGTCGCATTTCGCTCACTGCTGTTCTGGGCACCCTCGTCGGTGTACAGTTCACCGGAGGTCCAGTCACCGAGGGCCGCAGGCGTCTCGAGTTCGGCCTCGAAGAGTCCACTGGCGTTCAGTTCGTCGACCAGGAGCGCCATCTTGTCGGCACGCTCTTCGTCGTCGGCGTTGGTCTGGATGATGACGTCGATCGGTGCCTCGAGGCTCGACTCCTCGATGAGTTCCTCGGCCAGTTCGTAATCCGGCTCTGCTGGGTACGCCCAGTCCTCATCGAAGAGGTCCTCGTACTCCCCGGTCGTGGCGAGGTCAGCAGCGGGTAGTGGGAACGGGACGCGTGCGGGATCTCCCCAGCCCTGCTCGACGATGTCGACCATCGTCTGTCGTGGAACGAGCGCGCTGACGGCCTGTCGGATCTCCTGTTCGGCGAATGCCCCACCTTCTTCGGTGTCCATCATTGGGAACTGGATGAACTTGAATCCGGTGCCGGGCGTGCCGGAGACGACGAAATCGTCGGAATCGTAGAAACTGTTCCGGGCGTCTGACTGCAACTCGTAGGCAATGTCGATATCGCCGTCCTCGAGTGCGGCGGCCCGCTGTGCACTCTCGGGAACGAATCGGATGTTGATCTCGTCGATGACGGGTCCGTCCGGGTAGCTCTCCGGTCCGTCGAACCATTCGAGGCTGTCGACGCCGTGTTCTTCGACCCAGTAATCGTCGAACTTGGTCAGCAAGAGCGTGTCTGCCTCTTCGACTTCCTCGATCTGATACGGGCCGGTCCCGATCGGGATCATGTCCTCGTCGTCACGTGGGTCGAGTTCGCCTGCTGGAACGTCGTGGTGTTCTTCTGGGAAGATCTCGATCGGTGGCAGCTGCAAGAACGCCTGTGCGTCGGCCTCCTGCGAGTAAAGTTCGAAGGTGTATCCGTCGTCGCCGTCCGGGGCGGTCGCGTGGAGGAAGCTGTCGAAGACCTGGCCCTGGTTGTCCGAGCCAACGAATCGGTCGTAGGATCCGACGAGGTCGCCAGCGGTGAGTTCGGTCCCGTTGTGGAACATGATACCCTCGCGGAGGCGACCCTCGACGCGAGTCCCGAAGACGCCGCCTTCGACAGCGTCACCGGCCTCTTCTCGCGTGATCATACGAACCATGTCACCCTCCTGGACATCAGCAAGATCCTCTGGGTGGACGATCAGGGCGAGGTTATCTTCGCCAAGGTCGTACGCAGGGAAGCCGCCGTCGACTTCGACGACTTCGTACTCCTCCATGTACGGCTCGTAGTCCTCGGGGCCGACGTCGTTGGACGCGTCGACCTCGTACTCTTCGGCCATCCAGAGTTCGACTTCACCCTCGGTGTTCTGGGTGATGAGGCCGTCGTAGACGGTTGCGAGGACCGTCGTGTCCTCTGCGGCCGTACTCTGTGCGGCGTCGTAGTCGGAAATGTCGTCACGCGGGATGGCGAACTCGAGTCGGCCGCCTTCGACGATTTCGTCGAAGTCGACTTCGTTGCGCTCGAGGGCGTCTTCGATGTCTGCGACATCCTCGTCGTCTGCTGGGTCGTCGGTGTCGTCACCGTCGTCGTCGCCGCCAAGACAGCCGGCGACGGTTGCTGCTCCGGCGACGGCCATGCCTTGAAGCATGCGTCGGCGGTCGATTCGTGCACTGGTTTCGTCGATGTTACCTGACATAGGTTGTTGGATTGTATCGGTCGCGGGTGGGTAGTTATAAACGGTACAGCTTGCCTGCCGGACCCGGGTGGCACCCTTCCTGAAGTGCAGTCACCGTGTGGGGATTACCGGATTGACAACGTCAAACACACATGCCTGTTTACTCCACAATGGGTGGTTGACCAGCTATATATCTTTCCCTAATTATTTTTACGAGTATGAGTGAAGAAGTTTGAAGTAGAGCCAACTCACAGGCCAGTTTTTGGAATAACTCCAGAAAAAGGCGGAGAGGGCCCATAGATACGCGTTTCTTCTCTGACATACCACATGGTACCATAACCCACATCAGTATACATTGACCATGACAAACCGGGTGTTCACGAAAATAGACGCTTCAACACCTTTCGCTACGGTTCGAGTAGCTACAGTGGGTGAGCTGTCACGTCCGTTTTAGGCAAATACTGCACGAAGAAGTGGCAATACTGTCCTTCTAAGAGATAATGTACAGAAATAATCACGAATCGATCCATGAGAAACGGGACGGGGTTTTTTACTCCCTTCGTGATAGACGGGTGCAATGGAAAAGACACCGGACTGGTTACACCTCGGCGATGGTGAGCGTATCGTCTGGCACGCCAGACCACACCCAATCGCCATGGGGTGGCGCCTGCCAGTCGGATTTGGCCTTATTATCGGTGGGCTGTTGGTACTGGCGCTTCTCGCGACGAATTCCAATCCACTCGTCGTCGCGACCGGCCTGGTGTTCACGGTCGCTGGTGTCGGCGTGCTCTTCATCGGCTTTGTCTTCTGGACGAACACCAGGTACGTCCTCACCTCGAGCCAACTCTACCTGAAACGAGGGGTCTTCAGCCGTGACGTAACGCAATTTCGTCTCGACCGAATTCAGAATACGACGCTCGATCAGGGGGTGATCGGGCGGCTCCTGGGGTATGGCCAGTTGACCGTCTACACAGCTGGTTCCGCAGAACCAGAACTCACCTTCGACCGCGTCCCCAACCCCGGATCCGCAGCTAGTAAACTGAGTCAGCAACTCGAGGGAGGGTCCGAACCGGCCATTTGAGCGCGCTCAGAATCACGGCCGGGAACGGCCGCGATAGCTCAGGAAGGAAACGCCTTTGACCAGCCACACCCCGTGTCCAGGTGATGGAGGTCGCCGAGGTTCTGCCTGACTTTGCTGATGCCTTCGCGTTCGAGTCGTTCAATCAGATGCAACGAGAAGCCCTCCCTGCCCTTCTCGAGCGTGAGGAAAACGTCGTCGCGAGTGCACCGACAGCATCCGGAAAGACGGCGCTGGCTGAACTGGCGATCTGTAACGCCCTCGAAGGCGATGGTACAGCCCTCTTTATCGCCCCGCTTCGGGCGCTCACAAACGAGAAAGAAGCCGACTGGGACCGATTCGAGTCACTCGGCTATTCGGTCTACGTCGTCACCGGCGAACGCGACCTCGATCCGCGGCGGGCCGCCCGCGCGGACATCCTCGTGATGACGCCTGAAAAACTGGATTCGGCGACGCGCAAACACGACTCCCCGCGGTATACGTTCGTCACCGATATCGACGTCTGTGTCATCGACGAGGTACACCTCCTCGACGCCGAACGTCGGGGGTCGGTACTCGAGGTAACCGTCTCCCGACTCCGAAGACTCTGTGCCCCGCGAATCGTCGCGCTCTCGGCGACGATGCCAAACATCGACGACGTCGCGGCGTGGCTCGATGCCCCGCCAGCGTGTACGTTCGAGTTCGACGACGAGTATCGGCCCGTCGACCTCAACGCTGGTGTCAAAACCTACACGCACGGCGAGAATACCTTCGCCGACAAGTACCGACGCCTCTACCGCGCACTCGACCTCGCGGAACCACACCTGAGAGAGGACGGCCAGGCACTGGTCTTCGTCGCCTCGAGGCAGGATACCGTCAGGGCCGCCGAAAAGGCCCGGGACGAAATCGCCGAGCGTGATATCGACATGGGCGCCCGTGGTGACTACGATTTCCACACCGAAACCCAGCGAATCGAGAACGACACCCTCCGACGGTCGGCCCTCGACGGCGTGGCGTTTCACCACGCCGGACTCTCGAAAAACGACAAGGACCTGATCGAGGCCTGGTTCAAAGCCGGGAAGATCGAACTGCTCTTTTCGACCTCGACGCTCGCGTGGGGCGTCAATCTCCCGGCCCGGTGTGTCGTCATCCGGGATACGAAATACCACGACCCACTCGAGGGGGAAGTGGATATGAGCCCGCTCGACGTCCTCCAGATGCTCGGACGGGCGGGCCGGCCGGGATACGACGACGTTGGCTACGGCTGGGTCGTCTGTGATGGTGCTGAGGCCGATAAGTATCGCCGACTGCTCAGAGACGGCAAGGAGATCGAATCACGGCTCGCAGAGAGCCTGCCGACGCACCTCAACGCCGAAATCTCGATGGGGACCATCGACGATTTAGAGGACGTCATGGCGTGGCTCGAAACTACATTTTACTACGTGCGCGGGCAGTCGCGACCCGAGGAATACGAGTTCCAGACGCTTCGGCGACGGGTCCGTGACTGCCTCGAGGAGCTGGTCGAGACGGGGTTCGTCGAGACCGGGCCGGATCTATCGGTCGAACCGACCGCTCTCGGGGTGCTCGCGTCGACGTACTACCTCCGTCTCGAGACCGCTGCCGGGTTCGCCGCGCTGTGTGAGCGGGC
>PUKM01000241.1 GCA_003552325.1 Natrialbaceae archaeon
CCGATGATGAAGACGACGGGACCTACAGCGTCGAATTCCTCGAGTTCGACGAGACGCTCGACGTTGCGGACGACCAAGAACTCCTCTATGCAGCACTGGATGAAGGGTGGGAGATGGAATATTCGTGTGAATCCGGTCGGTGTGGTCAGTGTACGGCCAGGGTCGATGGTGATGCAAACGACGTCATCTCTCACGAGGAAAACCACTACCTCGAGGACGAACAGATCGAGGATGGCTGGCTCCTGACCTGTACGGCCCGCGCCGAAGACGAGTTCGCCCTCGAGACGAACATCCACCCCGACGACTAAACACAACTGTTCTGTTTTGTAGACGTAGTTACCGATGTGGCTTTCACTGGGCAGTCTGGTTCCGACTACTGCATGCCAGACCCGTTCAGCATTGGTCCAGTGACGAACTCGTGGGCGTCCCTCCAGGTGAAGCGTGGCTCAATGCACGGCCACACATAGCGCGTCTCCGGTGTCACGTTCTGGGCTGCATATGGGACGCGATGTGGAGACTGGATTTCAGCACTTCGTGTCACTCACCTCTCGAGGCCTCCTGGGCTGACCGCGCCGCCTATCGGGGAGGTCGAAGCCGACCTCTTCCCGAGTGAACGGAGCGATTAAGCGGCGGTGAGCCCAAGGGTGACTCGTGCCTGAAGATCGTCGCCTGAGCGAATTCGGTATCGACGACGAGTCGGAAGCCGCTGGCTCGGAGCCGGCCACCGTGGAGACGCCTCGCCACCCTGACTCGACAGACGAAACGAGCGGGGAGCGCCAGGGACAGTCCCCATCCACGTCCTTGGCGACGTACGCGTGGGGTGTATACACCTGTTCGAGCTGTCAGTCGGACGTGACTCGCCTGTGGCGAGACGACGATGCGTTCGTCTGTGAGGGCTGTAAGGGATGGTGAGTGAGGCTCGCTCGAGCAGTCTGACTGGCTGGGACGACTGTAGTGGCCCATGCCAGCGCCCAGGGTAGATCGAAAGCTCGTGTGGGGGGATACCAATTATCATGGATAGTGGCGTCTAGACTCGATATGGTGTTACAATAGTGGCTATTCTTCTGGCTCTGCTGGGCAAATCGGGCCGTATATGGTCAAAGACAGATCACACGTCGAATTCTGAGTCTCCAGAAGGTTTATTGCTTTGTCGTGTGTCAGTGTAGATGCAATGGCGAAAGGTACGGTCGCATTCTTCAACGACACAGGCGGTTACGGTTTCATCGAAACTGACGACGCGGACGATGACGTGTTCTTCCACATGGAAGACGTCGGCGGTCCTGACCTCGAGGAGGGTCAGGAAGTCGAATTCGACATCGAGGAGGCCGAGAAAGGTCCACGAGCGAGCAACCTCGAACGGTTGTAAGTGGATAGTCGGGGTATCGTTCTCTGAGCATTCGATGGTGAGTGGCTACGTTTTGTACTGTCTCAAGAAGCGACTAAACAGTCGCTCGGGCAGATACAGACTTTTACCGCTCGAGGCCCGAGTAAGGGTAACACTGTCCGTGTCAAAAGACACCATAACGCGAGCGACGAGTACCGGACCGACAAATCATCATACAGAAGCTGAAAGGCACAAAACATATGTCTCTGTATGCCGCAGCACGTGACAACAGCCGTCCCACCAGGGTCTCCCCGCGCCGTCGGTGGACGGACGAATAGGTATGACTGACGCCAATCCCTCATCTCAGCCGAACTCCCTCGAAACGATTGATCCACTCCCCTTGTCGTCAGTCACCGATCTGGCGACAGCGATTCACTCGAACGTCACCCAGGTGATCGTCGGCCACGAGGCTGAAGTCGAACACGTCGTCACGGCTTTGTTAGCCCGTGGTCACATCCTCCTCGATGACGTGCCGGGCGTTGGGAAGACGATGCTCGCCAGATCGATCGCCCGTTCGATCGACTGTAGTTTCCAGCGAGTACAGTTTACACCCGACCTCCTGCCTTCCGACATTACTGGTGTGAACGTCTTCAACCAGAAAACCCGCGAGTTCGAGTTCCAGTCGGGCCCCGTCTTCGCGAACATCGTCTTGGGCGATGAAATCAATCGTGCGCCGCCGAAAACCCAGAGCGCGTTGCTCGAGGCGATGGAAGAACAGCAGGTAACGGTCGACGGCGAGACGCGGCCGCTGCCCGATCCGTTCGTCGTGATCGCGACTCAGAACGCCATCGAGCCGAATCGGACCTACGACCTGCCTTTCGCGGAGGTTGACCGGTTCATGAAGAAACTCTCGTTAGGGTATCCAACGCCGGCAGAAGAAAGTGAGATGCTTGGACGAACGGTCGGCCACCATCCCATCGAACGCCTCGAGTCTGTTACGGATCTCGAGTCAGTAATTCGTGCACGGGAAGCCGTGGCGAATATCGCCGTCGAACCACCCGTCCGAACGTACGCGAGCAACCTCGCCCACTACACCCGCGAACACGCCAAAATCGGGGCGAGCCCTCGTGGGTCGATCGCCCTCTTGCGGGCAGCACAGGCGCGGGCAGCACTCGATAACCGCGAGTACGTGATTCCGGACGACATCCAGCACGAGGCCCCGCACGTTTTGAGTCACCGAATCAAGACGTCCTCGAGCAGGGACGACGATGGAGGGACCGTGGTTGCCGACGCCCTCGAGCGAGTGCGGGTGCCATGAGGGTCACGCGACGGGGCTGGGCGGTGGTTGCCATCATCGGCTTTTGTGTGGTAATGGCTGCGCAGTTCGGTGCACGGTCGCTGAATGCCATCGTCGCCCCGTTAGCACTCGTCTTGCTCGCGGGATTCGTGACCGTCTATCGAATTGATCGGCCACAACTGAGCCGGTATCCCGTCGACGAAGGCTATCCGGGTGATCGGCGGACAGTTGCAATCGGCGTCGATGTCGGGTCGCCAATCTCGGTACGGATCACCGACCAGCTCCCTTCTGGAGTCCGCGCAGTCGACGACGGGAACATCGCTGAAACGACACTCCGGGCGGACTCACCGTTTCAGTACGATATCGAACTCGAGCGACGCGGCAACCAGCAGCTCGGACCGGTTTCGGTGCGTGCATCGGACATTTTTGGCCTGGTAACGACCGAGTTCACGTACGAACGGACGACCGAGGTCCTGGTGTATCCGACGGTGTACGACCTTCGTGGCGGGGCGAGACACGACTTACAGTTACTTCGGGACGCCGTCGGTCGGCGTGACCGTGAGGAGTTCGACCACCTCCGGGAGTACGCCCGTGGGGATTCGTTGCGCGATATTCACTGGAAGTCGGCCGCGAAACGGACTGATGACGAACTCGTGGTCAAGGAGTTCGTCGCGGACACGAGCGTTGGTTCGGTCGGTATTGCTGGTGAGTGTATCCCGGGTGCTGGTGACGAACTGGCGAGTGCGCTGGCCAGTGTCGCGACCTATTTACTCAGAGACGACATCGCTGTCGGGGTCCGGCTGACGGACGCCACACTCGAGGCTGAAGCAGGTGAGGGGCACCGTCTCGAGGTATTGCGCTCGCTGGCGCTCGTCGATGCGGGGGAGGTCACGGATGCCGACCGGCAGGCGGCGGATATTCTGCTCCAGGCCGATGCCCTGGGTGTGACGGTCGTCGTCGGGGAACACGAGATTCCGTTCGAGCGATTGAGCGGAGAAATACCTGGGGACATTGCGGGATCATCCGCAGCCGACCAATCCAGGTCTGACCGCCCCGACCGGAATCCATCCGTTTCGTCTCGAGGCGGCAGTGAGGAAACCGGGGTCGAGGGCACCCCTCGAGATGGGTCGGGGGTGGTCGGTGCATGAGTACGCAGACTCGAACTGGGCGTTCGAATCCTGTCTCCCTGGCGCTCGAGTCCCCCCTCGAGTGGGCGTCGACCATCTCGGTGTTCCGCTGGCTCGCGTATTCGGGACTTGGCGTCCTGACGGTGTCGTATCTGGCGGTGTTACAGGAGATTACGATCACGGTCGGCGGCACCCGGTCCCTCTCGGTACTCGTCATCGCGATGTTCGTTGGTGCGGTCGTTTTCGCGCATACAATACACCCTCGTACGGCACTGGCAGTCGCGCTGGGTGCCGGGGCGCTCGGGTTCTGGTACTATTTCGAGGTGACGGGGTACGGCATCGGGGTGATCTTCAGTGAGTTCGATACGCTCATTTCGGATACGGTGACGCTGGCGACGGGGATGTCGATTCAGCAGATGGCTGAAGCGGGGACCTGGACGCTCGGGTTCGCGCCCGCCCCGGTGTTCCTCTCCTGGTATCTGGCAGTGCGACGCCGGTATGCGCTCGCGGTGGTGCCTGGCGGGGCCGCATTGCTCTTTTTGGTACTGACGACGGACGCGACGATCGGTGTCACGCTGGTCGGCGTCGTCGGCGGGATTGCCACGGTCGGGTTCGGTGAACTCGATCGGCGAGATGGCTCGATCGCACAGGCCGACGTGCTGGCGATCCTGTTCGCGGTGATCGTCTTCCTCTCGATGACCGTCACCCTGGTGCCTGGCGGGGCAGCCAGTCCGACGGTGCTGGTCGACGACGACGCGGACACCCTCGACGGGACGATCGATAGCAACCCCGACGAGACCGGCATCAGTGGCAGCGTCGACCTCTCCCCGGAGGTCCACTTCACCGTAGTCAGCGATGAGCCATCGTACTGGCGGACGGCGGTCTACGATCGATACACGGGTGATTCGTGGCTCCGAACCGGTCCCGAAGGCGAATACGACGAGGGTGTCCTCGAGGCCCCACCCGGCCAGACCCAGACGATGAACCAGACGATCACGATCGAGAGCCAACAGAACGTCCTCCCTACCGCTGCCCAGCCAACGGCTATCGGGGGCGACATCACCGCCGATCTCGAGGTCACCGATCACGGCCAGCCGATGCCCGAGGGGACGTTGATCGAGGGCGATACGTACAACGTCGAGAGCGCGGTGCTCGACGCCGATCCCGCGGAACTCAACGACGCGGGTACCGACTATGGCGAGGACGTCGAGGAGTACTATCTCCAGACGCCCGAGGACATGTCGGGGGCGTTCGAAGATCGGACGGCCGAGATCGTCGAGGAGGCCGGCGCGGAAACGCCATACGAAAAAGCTGCAGCCATTGAACAGTACTTCAACGCGGAGTACGACTACTCACTCGAGGTCGACAGACCGGACGGAAACGTTGCCAACGACTTCCTCCTCGAGATGGACGAAGGGTACTGTGTCTACTTCGCGACGGCGATGACCCAGATGCTCCGTGCCGAGGAGGTCCCGGCCCGGTACGTCACGGGCTATACGAGCGGCCAGCAAGTCGACGACCACGAACACGTCGTCCGCGGGCTCGACGCCCACGCCTGGGTCGAAGTGTACTTCCCCGACCACGGCTGGGTGGCGTTCGAGCCAACCCCGTCGAGTGAGCGTGACGACACGCACGACGACCGACTCGAGGAGGCCCGTGAGGATGGCGAGGACGGCATCGATACCGAGGAAAGCGAGGACGTTCCCGTGGATGGCGAAGACGAGGACGCGCCGGATTTCCTCGAAGAAGAAGACCCCGACGCACTCCTCGATGGGCCACACAACGAAAGCGATCCCGACCTCGAGGACAACGAGAGCACGGACAACGAAACGCAGGCCGGTGAAGAACACGCCGGCCAGGAAGGGCTGCTCGAGGGGGAAAACGATACGGATGGCTCCGAAGGCGAGGTCGACGACAGTGAACTCGAAACGGACGACGAGGGCCTCTCACTGCCGGTCTCACCCGGTGATCTGCTCGTCGGGACCGCGCTGTTCCTGGGCCTTGCCGCTGGAGCACACCGATCCGGCGTGACGGGCCTCGTTGGCCGGGAGGCACGGCTCTACTGGCAAGGGTTCGATACCGATCCTGACACCGATACCCAACGAGCCTACGAGCGCCTCGAGCACTTGCTCGCTCGCCAGTATCGTTCGCGTCGACGAGGCGAGTCACCACGGCAGTACCTCGAGTCCATCTCGAAGTACGGTTCGGTCGACCCACGTGTTCGCCGGGTGACGGCGCTGTACGAACAGGCGACCTACGGCGGCGGGCTGGATCGAGACGAGGCTGACGAGGCCGTTTCACTCGTAACGGGGCTGGCTCGAGAACGGGTGCCACTGCTGGGTCGGTTCTGGCGCTAACGCGCTCTCACGACGGGGTCACCACAACTGGGCCTGGGGCGTCTCACACGCGGGACAGCAGACGGCCAGGTTTCCTTTGTACTGGGTCCGGACGAGCGTCCCTGCGACACAGTGTCGACAGTCTCGGCCCTCGAGTGCCGTGAGGAGCGCCGTCGAATCCGCGGTCGATTCCGTGTTCTGTTGACGGGTCATGTTTTGAACTCATCAGTCGGTGGAGAATCCCTTGGCCTTGCCAGTGCATGGAGTGAGATGGACTGCCGGTATCGACGCGTTCTTTGGCACGACGGGAAGAGAATTCACCGACTCGTGCGTATCGATGGCGTGTGCGAAAACGGCGGTGTGAGGGATTTCCGGTGAGCATCACCGGTCGGTGGCGCTATCGTGAAACCGTCCTTGCACTGTGTACGCTGGCGTTCTTTGCGACGATGGTTGCCCGACTCGTCATCAGCCCCGTCGTCCCGGACATCACGGACGCGTTCGACGTCTCGAACACGGTCGTCGGGATTGCCCTCACCGGGCTCTGGATGACGTACTTTTTGTCGCAGTTTCCCAGTGGTATCCTCGCCGACCGGTTCGGTGAGCGGCCCGTCATCCTCGTCGCCGTCGGTGGAACGGCGATCACGAGCCTGTTGATCGCGCTTTCGCCAGTCTTCGGTATCTTCCTGGTCGCGACGCTCGCCCTCGGTGCGGTCGCCGGCCTGCATTACTCAGTCGCGACGACACTGCTCACCCGGACCTACGACAATATCGGTTCGGCTATCGGCGTCCACAACGGCGGCGGCCCGCTCGCTGGCCTCATCGCGCCCGCCCTGGCCGCCTGGGTCGCCGTCACCTGGGACTGGCGCGCCGCCATCGCCATCGGAGCGGCCACCGCCGTCCCGATCTACGTCCTGTTCGCCTGGCAGGTCGAACCCACCGAACCCCGCCGGCCGGACCAGCCGATGCGTGAACGCCTCGAGCTCGAACCACTGCTCGCAGTCCTCTCCCGGCCACCGATCGCGTTCACGGTCTGTCTCGCCATCGCCTGTGCGTTCGTCTGGCAGGCGATCTCGTCGTTTCTCCCGACGTTTTTGATCGATCACCGGGGGCACTCCCAAACGCTTGCCGGCGCTGTCTTCTCGGCGTATTTCGTCGTCCAGGCGATCACACAGGTCGGCGTTGGGGCCGCCTCAGACAGGTACGGCCGGGACGTGGCCGCCGCTGGCTGTATGATCTTTGGCTCGAGTGGGCTCCTGTTGCTCGTCTTCGTCCCCGGGTGGGCCGCCCTGACCGTGGCAGTGGTGTGTATCGGGACGGGGCTGGGATGGGGGGCGGCGCTGTTGCCGCGGGTGATGGACAATCTCTCGGCGGCCGAGCGCGGGGCGGGGTTCGGGCTCGTCCGAACGGTATACGGCGTGATCGGTGCACTCGGCTCGGTGCTGACGGGATTGGCTGCTGATTTGTTCGGGTGGGCGGTCGCGTTCAGTATCCTCGCGGCACTGATGGCTGGGGTCCTGCTCGCACTGGGAGCGAACTGGCTCCTCAAGTTGGGGTACTGACGCCCGCTCACCATCTCAGTCCCAGAACGCCTTCGTCCGGGCATACTGGCGCTCTTTCTCGAGGATGTCGCGATAGAACTCCGCCTCGCTCTCGCGCAGCCGGCTGATGATCTGGGCAGCGTTGTGCGGGCCGACACCTCGGGCGGACATGGCGATGACTGCCTGTTTGCCGTGGCTCTGGACCAGATTGGCGTTTTTCACCGCCCGTTGGGTCTCTTTACGCTGTTCGGCGTCTTTCTCGTCTGCCTGAACGGCCTGGACCACGGAGTCGGCCCACGGGCTCAACGCCGCCACTCGTGTCGACTCACACTCGGGACACCGTGGCTGGTCGGGCACGCGCTTGACTTTCGTTCGAGAGACCCACTCGGTACAGTGCGTACAGATCAGGACCACGCGGTCGTCCTGCAGGCGTTCTTTGACCGTCTGGATCACGCTGGCGTCGGCGTTTTCGGGCGCGAGCAACTCCTTGGTTCCAGACCGCCCCGCGCTTCCGATGGCTGTCCGCCCGCGGACCGTCTCGAGCGCAATATCTCCGTGTTGGACCCCCTCGAGGACGCGACTCGCCGCGGCCACGTCGAGGTCCTCGTGGAACACCTCGCGAATCGCTTCGGCGTGCATCGGCGTTTCCTCGAGGGCTCGCAACAGCCGTTCGTTCGAGAGTCGGCCGGATCCCTGCCAGCGTTTGAGCGCGCCGAACTTCGCCGACACCTGTGAGAGCCGGAAGGCGAGTGCATCAGAGCCTTTCAGCCCTAATTCGACGATCGTTTCGACGTGGGCCGGAGCGGTGTCGGTCAACACCGCCGTGATGTCGGCCGTCGAGACGCTCGTCGGCACCTCGAGTTCGATTCGATAGGGGTCGACCTCGAGCCCGACCGACGAGCCCGACTGTTGGCCGAGCAGTGCCGACAGCAGTCGACCGAGGGTCTCGTTCGTTCGGTGCCCGAAACAGGCGTTGAGCACGACGGTCCGGCCCTGGCGCTCGAGGACGATTCGATCGGCCGTCGGCATCGGTCCCTCTCCCTCGAGGTGTGTCGCGAGTCCGTCACAGGCGTCGGTCAGCGTCGCGTCGTCGCCGGGATACCTTGGGGCGAGGTCGTGGGCGACGGCTGCGGGCGTTGCACCGACAGCGAGCTGGTCGCCGACCGTTCCGCGAATCTCGCCGACCTCTTGGGCGACCGGCTGGGGGACTGGAATCTCCTGGCCGATCCACGAGGGGACTTCACCCGCGGGGTCTTCGATCGGGGAGACCCGAACGCGTTCGTCCTCGTCGTCGATTTCGACGATTCGCCACATCTCCCCGCGCTGGATAAATACTGCGCCGGGCTGAGCGAACGTGGTCACGAAGCGCTCGTCCAGGGTCCCGATCTGACTGCTCGAGGCGATGTCGTGGACCTCGTATGTCGCCTCGTCGGGGATCATCGAGAG
>PUKM01000067.1 GCA_003552325.1 Natrialbaceae archaeon
GGCCGCAAAGCCAAATCACTCGTGCGAGGGAAGTTCGTCATCGAGGAAGACGACCTCGAGGGGCCACTGCACGAACTCGAACTCGCCTTGCTCTCGAGTGACGTCGAGATGGGCGTCGCCGAGGAAATCCTCGACAACATCAGGGACGAAATCATCGGGGAAACCCGCACGTTCACGACATCGACCGGAGCCGTCGTCGAGGAGGCGCTCAAAGACGCCATTTACGACGTTATCAGCGTCGGTCAGTTCGACTTCGACGAGCGCATCGCCGTCGAAGACAAACCCGTCGTCCTCATCTTCACCGGCGTCAACGGCGTCGGCAAGACGACCTCCATCGCCAAACTCGACCGCTACTTCGAGCAGCGGGGGTACTCGACGGTGATGGCCAACGGTGACACCTACCGTGCCGGCGCGAACGAACAGATCGCTGAACACGCCGACGCTCGAGGAACGAAACTCATCGCACACGATCAAGGCGGGGACCCAGCAGCCGTGCTCTACGACGCCGTCGAGTACGCCGACGCGAACGATATCGACGTCGTCCTCGGCGATACCGCCGGGCGACTGCACACGAACGAAGGGCTGATGGACCAACTCGAGAAAATCGAGCGCGTCGTCGGCCCCGATCTCACCTTGTTCGTCGACGAAGCCGTCGCCGGCCAAGACGCCGTCAACCGCGCCAGGGAGTTCAACAACGCCGCCGAAATCGACGGCGCAATTTTGACCAAAGCCGACGCCGATTCGAACGGCGGGGCTGCGATTTCGGTCGCCCACGTCACCGGCAAGCCGATTCTCTTCCTCGGCGTCGGACAGGGCTACGACGACCTCGAGCGGTTCGACCCCGACGAGATGGTCGATCGGTTGCTCGAGGAGTAGCAACGAACCGTCTCGTTTTCGTCCAGCACAGCAAAAAGCACGCTCGTACAGGGGGAAGGACTCTTTTTCACGGGACACCAAGAACACGTATGAACACGCCCAAAGCACACCCGCCGCGACTGGTGTTCGACGATGACTGTGGCTTTTGTACCTGGTGTGCGGAGTACGCCGCCGCCCGTGGCGAGTTCGAACTGGTTGGATTCAGTGACCTCTCCCCCGACCAACTCGCCCGCCTCCCCGACGAATACGAGTCCTGTGCCCACCTCCTGACCCAGGACCGCGTCTACTCCTGTGGCGAAGCCCTCGAGGAGGCTATGGCCAGACTCGAGACGCCGGCCCGACTCAGTGCGGTCGCCTTCCGACAGTTACCCGGCCACGAATCCCTCCGCGAGCGTGGATATCGGTTCGTCGCCGACAACCGGGTCTCCTTCGGCAAGCTTGCGCGCCGTGAGCCACCAGCACGGGAGTCCTGAGTCGACACGCTTTCTACGTCCGACTCGAGGCGTTACTGCCGACGTCTCTCTCATAGCCCAGCAGAAACAGCGACAACCGCCCTCGAGCGTAGTATCCATCAATTAGCCTGCGGCAATCACTTTCGACGTGCTATACCACCATTTATACCCGATGGCGACCCTACTCCAGTCCAATGGCGCAAGCGGGCACCTCCGAACTGGTCGACGCGTTCGAGCAGTTCTTCCGGAACTACTACGATAACGAGATCAAACAACTCGCCCAGCGGTACCCGAACGAACAGCGCTCGCTCTACATCGACTGGCAGGACCTCTACCGGTTCGACCCCGATCTCGCCGATGACTACCTGAGCCAGCCCGAACAACTCCAGCGGTACGCCGAAGAAGCCCTCCGCATCTACGACCTCCCGATCGACGTCAGTCTCGGGCAAGCCCACGTCCGAATCCAGAACCTTCCGGACACCGAATCGCCCGAGATCAGAGAGATTCGTGCCCGCCACATGAACACCCTCGTGCAGGTGCGAGGGATCGTCCGCAAGGCCACCGACGTCCGCCCGAAAATCGAAGAGGCCGCATTCGAGTGCCAACTCTGTGGCACCCTCAGTCGCATCCCCCAATCGACTGGCGACTTTCAGGAACCCCACGAGTGCCAGGGGTGTGAACGGCAGGGACCGTTCAGGGTCAACTTCGACCAGTCGGAGTTCGTCGACGCCCAAAAACTTCGCATCCAGGAGAGCCCGGAGGGACTACGCGGTGGAGAAACCCCACAGGCGATCGACGTCAACATCGAAGACGACATCACGGGTGAGGTGACTCCAGGCGACCACGTCTCCGCCGTCGGGGTGTTGCGTCTCGAGCAACAGACGAACCAGCAAGAGAAATCCCCCATCTTCGATTTCTACATGGAGGGGATGGCCGTCGACATCGACGAAGAGCAGTTCGAGGACATGGACATCACCGACGAAGACAAAAAGCAGATCTACGAGATCTCCCAGCAGTCGGACGTCTACGAGCAGATGGTCGGCTCCATCGCCCCCGCGATTTACGGCTACGACCAGGAGAAACTCGCGATGATCCTCCAGCTGTTCTCGGGCGTGACCAAACAACTGCCCGACGGCTCACGAATCCGCGGGGACTTACACATGCTGTTGATCGGGGATCCCGGGACCGGAAAGAGTCAGATGATCGGATACATCCAGAACATTGCTCCCCGATCGGTATATACGTCCGGGAAAGGCAGCTCGAGCGCCGGGCTCACCGCCGCCGCCGTGCGCGATGACTTCGGTGACGGCCAACAGTGGACGCTCGAGGCGGGTGCGCTCGTGCTGGCCGACCAGGGAATCGCGGCGGTCGACGAACTCGATAAGATGCGGTGTATTACCGGTGATTCACTCGTTCACACCGCAAATGGGATAAAGCCGATCAAGGAGATTGCACACGAGTCGGCAGCCGACGGTGACATCGAACGGTTAGATAACGGTCGGACTATTCGGGACGTGGATGTTCCTGTCTGGACGATGACAGAGGACGGCACGCTCGAGGAACGTGATGTGCTTGCCGTCCACGAGTACAATGCACCCGAGGAGCTGTGGGAAGTCACCGTTTCGAGTGGGGAACGATTGACAACGACGGCCGATCACCCGTTTTTTGTACTGGACGAGGGTGAACGAGTAGAACGGAATGCGGCCGCACTCGAGTGCGGGGATTGGATCTATGTACCGCGTGCGCTTCCAACGAGCGTAACCGACGGCGGTGTCGAGTCGCTTCCAGCGATCGGAGACACCGAGAACGAATTACAACCTGCGTTCGGGGCGATACTAGGATACATCGCTGGTGACGGCAACATATTCTACGAACGGTCTGCGGGATCCTACGGGTTCCGGTTTACCAATGTTGAGCAGGAACTGCTCGAGCACTTTGAAACCGCGTGTGAAGACGCCTTTGACGTTACAGCGGTCAGACATCCGAGCGAACAACGAGACGATGGCGTGGAGACGGTGAGGCTACACGGGAAAGCATTTGTTGACGAGTTGCTCGGTCTCGGGGCGAATTTAGAAACGTATGAAGGGAAACGATTACCAGACGCAGTGACAAAAGCGTCACGTGAAACAAAAGCAGCCTTCGTTCGCGCACTTGCTGATTCAGAAGGAACCGTTGACGACCGTGCGGTGAAGATTTCCTCCTCGAGCTACGAGTTGTTACTCGGCACGAAGATGCTCCTTCTCGAGTTTGGAGTGTCGAGCCAGATACAGACTCGAGAACGAGGCGACCGCCGTGACCTTCATGTGCTGGTTATCACATCGAACCCATCGCTTGAAGGATTCAATCGGCACATCGGGTTTACACTCACGCGAAAGCAACAAGCGCTCCAAGCAGCCTGTGAACAGACGACAGGGACACGGACAATTCTCGATGTGATCCCGGAAATCGGGCCCATACTCGAACAGATTCGAGGAGCGCTCCGATTACATCAATCCGAGTGTGGTCTCGAGCATTCCTCGACGTATTGGAGCTTCGAGAACGGGGATGCAAATACATCATTGCGGCTCGCGAACCGTATGCTGAAGACGTTTGAACGGCGTCAATCGTCAGCCAGTTCACATCGCGAAGAACTCAAAACGAGAACATCGTGGGAGCGGCTGGCTGAGATCCGTCAAGAGTATCATATTTCACAGCGGGAAATCGCAGTGGGTCTGTCACTCTCTCAACAACAACTATCCGCTCGATGGGGGACTGGAAAAGAGCTGAAAAAAGATGTCCGAAAGCGCATTGATGAGTTGTTAGAGTCACCAGCGACAGTCGACCTGAACCCACTTCGAAAACTCGTTCGCGGCGACGTGAAGTGGCGACAGGTACGTTCAGTGAGCCCTGTGAACGCTCGGGAGCATGCTGATGGCCGAATAGCTGTGCTCGAGGAGAGGCTGGCAGATGAACTAGGAGTCAAACGAACAAAGACCGCGCTCAAAGAGGGGCATGCCCTAGTTGAGCAACCACTCGAGCACGCCGAAACATGGGCTACACTTCGTGAGCAACTCAAAAGGTATGGAATCAGCTTCCAACAGGTTGCCGCAGAAATGGAAGTCGATGGGTCGACTGTTTCCCGATGGTTCACCGGCACCGTCGATGTCGGCAACTTCGACGCTGTCCGTCACGTTTCCGAACGCCTGATTGATGAGAAACGTCACCAACTCGGTACACTGATCGCAGAAATCGATCGTAGACGGACGCCACGAGTCTACGACCTCACCGTCGAGGGGACACACAACTTCCTCGCGAACGGCCTGATCGTTCACAACTCCGAGGATCGCAGTGCAATGCACGAGGCCCTCGAGCAACAGCAGATTTCGGTGTCGAAAGCCGGCATCAACGCGACGCTCAAGTCCCGCTGTTCGCTCCTCGGTGCAGCGAACCCAAAATATGGCCGATTCGACCAGTACGAACCCATCGGCGAGCAGATCGACCTCGAGCCGGCGCTCATCTCGCGTTTCGATCTGATCTTTACCGTGACTGACCAGCCCGACGAGGAGAAAGACCGCAATTTGGCCGAACACATCATCAACACCAACTACGCGGGTGAGTTGACCACACAGCGTGAGCAGATGCCCTCACTCGACGTCCCGATGGAGGAAGTCGAGGCGATGACCGAGAAGGTCGATCCGGTCATCGATGCCGACCTCCTGCGGAAGTATATCGCCTACTCGAAGCAGAACTGTCATCCACGGATGACCGAGGAGGCCCGGGAGGCGATTCGAGATTTCTACGTCGACCTCCGGTCGAAGGGGACCGACGAGGACGCACCAGTGCCGGTGACGGCCCGAAAACTCGAGGGACTGGTCCGGCTCTCGGAGGCGAGTGCCCGCGTGCGACTCTCAGATACCGTCGAGATCGAGGATGCCGAACGCGTGATCGATATCGTGCGGTCGTGTCTCCAGGATATCGGTGTCGACCCAGAAACCGGTGAGTTCGACGCCGATATCGTCGAAGCCGGCCGCTCGAAGTCCCAGCGCGATCGGATCAAAAACATCAAACAACTCATCAGCGATATCGAAGAGGAGTACGATGATGGGGCGCCGGTTGATATCGTCCTCGAGCGGGCTGAGGAGATCGGCATGGACGAATCCAAGGCCGAACACGAGATCGAGAAGTTGAAACAGAAAGGCGAGGTCTACGAGCCGAGTACGAACAATCTACGGACGACCTGATCGGTGAGTGACTCCTGTCTTGGAACCGCACAACCGCGGTCGACCTTACTCGAGTTCTTCGAGCAAACTAACAGTCGAACTGACCGTCGTCGCTGCGACGTCGGCGAGTTCGGCGACGGCTGCTTGCGTGACTGATGGACCGGGTGACTCACGAGCAGCGTAGTAGAGACAGCCTGCAGCGACCCCAGCAGGGTTGCGCCCACCGATGAGGCGTTCCTCGAGCAGGCGCCCGGCGGCCTCCTGTGCGACCTGTTCGACGGCCGTCTCGAGGTCGAGTGTGGAGGCGAACCGCGGCAGGTACGAACGGGGATCGATCGGGCCGGTTTCGAGGCCGAGTTCACGGTTGAGGGCTCGGTACGCCGCGAGCAGTTCGGCCCGATCAGCGCGGGCGATGGACACGATTTCGTCGATCGTCCTGGGAAGAGAGCTCGTTCGGCAAACGGCGTAGAGACAGGCAGCGGCGAATCCCTCGATCGAGCGTCCCTGCAGGAGGTTTTCGGCCTGTGCGGACCGAAAGAGCACACAGGCCTGATCGCGGAAGTGGAGTGGTAAGGACAGCTGCCCCTGAATCCGACGGATCTCGACGTAGCCGTAGAACTGGTTTTGATCGGTCTTTTTCGAGAGGTTTGCGCGTTTGTGTTCCCGGCGCATTCTGGCGAATTGCCGTCGTTTGCGTCCGGTTACCCGCCCACCCGAATCGTAGCCGATCGTCGTCGAGAGCCCGCGATCGTGTCGTGACCGAGAAAGCGGGGGTCCGGTTCGGCGTTTTCGCTGACTGTCGTCGGTGAATTCACGCCACTCTGGACCTCGATCGATCTCGCGCCGTGCACACACGAGTCCGCATTCGGTGCAACAAAACTCTGTACCGTCCGGTCTGACCGGACTCTGGCAGTCAGGGCAAGCCTGTGGAACGTCTCCGTGCTCCATTAATTCACCACTGTACCGCGGATGTATTAACTTTTTACAAGACTTTTCTGACGTAGATAATGCAAGTTCCGGGGCGTAAATTTCCAGTTTCTAAGCTCCTGTTGGATCCGGTTTCGGCTCGGTGACGAACTCGAGGAGGTCCGCCTCGGAAACCTCGAATCCTTGCCGGGTGAAAAAGGCGGCGACGTTCGTACAGTCACGCTCGAGAAAGTCACGGCTGTTTGGATGGTGGACGGTGACGGCCTGTCCGAGATCGATCACGACGAGGTGGCCCTCGTGGATCACGATGTTATACTCGCTGAGGTCGCCGTGGATCAGACCAGCAGCGTAGAGTCGGCGCATGTATTCACGGACGACCTCGTAGGCGGTTTCGGGATTTTCGATCTGGACTTCGCCGAGTCGTTTTGCTCGGCCATCGTCGTCACCGAAGTACTCCATGACGAGGACGTTTCGCTCGGCGGCGATCGGTTCGGGGACGTTGACACCCGCCGCGCGAGCACGCTCTAAGTTGGCGAGTTCTTTTTTCACCCAGGCGAGGACGACGTCTTTTTTCTTGCCGCCGAGGCCCTCGAACCGGGGATCGCCCTCGAGATACTCCCGCATCTGACGAAAGTTCGAGGCGTTGATCCGGTACACTTTGACGGCGACTTCCCGATCATCACCAAGGGCGTGATAGACGTTGGCTTCCTTGCCGGTCGAGATGGGGCCGCCGAAGGCTTCGACGTGGCCGTCCTGGACGAGTTTGTACAGGGCTGCGAAGGTCGCGTCGTCGAAGACGGACTGTTCGACTTTGAACTGATCGGCGTCTTTGATTCGCTTTTCGAACTGTTCGAACTCGCGATCGCGTTTCCTGGCGATTCGATCGGCTTCAGTATCGGTGACGTCGATTTCTTCCCACTCGTCACCGGGTATCTCCGCTTCCTCGAGGTCGAGCAGTTCGAACTCCGTTGGCATCTATCCGTTCTTTGGGTGCCAAACGGGTAAAGTGTCGGTATCAGGTGTGGGGCCGTCTCCAGTGGCGGTGACTCGAGCGGTGAATTAACGGGGATGGCCACGAACGCTCGAGTAATGACTGTCACGAGCACGGACAACCCCTATCTCAGCGATCCGCCGACGGCGTTCGATCCCGTCGAGTCGCTGACCGACGAGGAGGCGACGGCACAGGTCGAACGGTTACGGGAGGCGATCCGCGAACACGACCGGCGGTACTACGTCGAGAACGATCCGATCATCGCCGACCGCACGTACGACCTGCTCTTCGAGCGTCTCCAGGCGCTCGAGGAGGCGTTCGATCTCGAGCATCCCGACAGCCCCACGCGCAGCGTCGGTGGGGAGCCACTCGAGGCGTTCGAGACGGTCGAACACGTCGCCCCGATGCTCTCGATCGACCAATCGGGTGAGGCCGCAGATGTCCGGGAGTTCGATGAGCGGATTCGACGCGAGCTCCGGGAGAGCGGCTACGACGGCGAGATCGAGTACGTCTGTGAACCCAAATTCGACGGCGTCTCGATGGCGTTCATCTACGAGAACGCCTCCCTCGAGCGCGCAGTGACCCGGGGTGATGGTCGTGCAGGTGACGACGTGACACAGAACGCACGCACGATCGGCTCCGTTCCACAGCGACTTCACGGAGATCCACCGGACACGTTGGCCGTCCGCGGAGAGGTGTACATGCCCAAAGACGGCTTCCAGGCGCTCAATCGCGAGCGGATCGAACGCGGCGAAGAGCCGTTCGCCAATCCACGAAACGCGACGGCGGGAACGATTCGTCAACTCGATCCGACGATCGTTGCCGACCGGCCACTCGCGGTCTTCTATTTCGACGTACTCGAGGCAAGCGAACTGGCCGACAGTCATCGAAAAGAACTCGAGACCTTTCCCATCTACGGCCTGCGGACGAACGACCGTGTCGAAGTGGTCACGGACATCGACGCGGCGATCGATTACCGCGACCGCTTGCTCGAGGAGCGAGACGACCTACCCTACGAGATCGACGGTGTAGTGATCAAGGTCAATGCCCGTGAGGCACGCGAGGCCCTGGGCCAGACGGCCCGTCACGATCGCTGGGCGTTCGCCTACAAGTTCCCCGCCCGGTCTGAGGTGACGACCATCGCCGACATCGCCGTCCAGATCGGGCGGACGGGCCGGGTAACGCCCGTGGCTCTGCTCGATCCAGTCGACGTCGGCGGGGTGACGGTCTCACGGGCGAGCCTCCACAATCCCGAGGAGATCGCCGAAAAGAACGTCAACGTCGGCGATACCGTCCGCGTCCAGCGGGCGGGCGACGTGATTCCCTACGTCGAGGAAGTCCTCGAGAAAGGGAGCGAGGGGCACTACGAGCTGCCCGACCACTGTCCGGTCTGTGACAGCGCCCTCGAGCGGGATGGCCCGATGGCGTTCTGTACGGGTGGGCTGGCCTGTGACGCCCAGCTTCGACGCTCTATCGAGTACTACGCGAGCGACGA
>PUKM01000264.1 GCA_003552325.1 Natrialbaceae archaeon
AGCAACTGCGCGACGGTTGCCAGTCGAAGCGCGTGTGGCCAGCCAAGTGGCGTCGCGCTGTCGGGCGTCCCGTCGTCGAACACCTGTTCGGGCAGGAACGTCGACTCGAGGCAAAGGCTTCCACCCGGATACAGTTCCCCCAACAGTGCTCGAGCCTCCTCGAAATAGCGGTCATCGCCGGTGAAGCCCGCGAACGTTGTTGCGGCGTTGGCTCCCCAGGCCGTCGAGACCGTCCAGATTTTTTCAGCCGATTGTGATCGGGTCCGCCAGTCGTCACCCTCGAATCGGATCAGACCGGCAACCTCGTCGGTCTCACGGTACAGCCCCGAGAGCGTCGTATCGATGTGACGGCGGAGCCGCGAGCGTCGCCGGTCGTCGACCGTTTCGATAGCTGCGTACTGCTCGTGGGCTTCAAGGAGGGCGAACGTGCTCGAGTCGAGTCGGTTGTCGAGGTCGCCTTCGTGGCGACGAAGGGCGTAAATCTCGCGCTCGTCGTCCCAGAGTGCGTCGAGGCCATCGAAGACGGCTCGAGCCTGCTCGCTCGCTCGGTCACGGAGTGCCGCGTCGATCGGGGTGGCAGCAATCGAGGCATAGGCGTGGAGGAAGGTCGCCGCCGTGTGGGTAAACTGCCCAGCCATGTTCTCCCAGGCGTTCTGACAGGGGATCGGAAGTCCGTCGTCCGTGAGCGTCTCATCCAGTCCGTCGAGACCCTGTTCGATCATCGGTTCCACCTCTCGTGCTCTGGTCTCGTCCGTCCCTGCGTACGCAGCGACAAACGAGAGGACGCTCGCACTCTGGTCGGCCTGGTAATCGACCCCACCACACCCGATTCGGTCGTTTGCCCATCCCGGTGCTAGCGAGCCATCGTCAGGCCAGACACGGTGTGGCCAGGTGCCGTCATCGAGCTGGGCGGCCTCGTAAAATGCCGCGCTGTCTTCGTGCTGATCGTCCAGACCGAGGTCGAGTATCCCGTCGCTCTCGAGGAGGAAGCGAGCGATTTCGGCATCGTCGCGGAACCACGTGTAGCCATAGCCACCCGAATACTCGAAGTGGGGATCGAAATCCGGGCCGGCGATACGGCTGCCACGTTCGTTCGAGAGCACGTCGAGGACACGCAAGTCGTCGACGATGGTCTCGAACGTCGGGTCATCGGTGTCGAGAGAGCCCGAAACCGATGGGGCGGCGCGTCGGAGGGAGTCAACGGAGTCGAAGGTCCTGACACGGTCTGCCACCGCACTCGCTGAGCCGTCCTGTCCCGAGAGTCTCGAGAGTATCGTGACGCCGTCGTCGGCGTCAGCAATCGGGACGAAGCCGAGAACGTACCCACCCAGACGGCCGTCTTCGTACTGGCCCGTTTCGTCGCCGTTCGGATACACTGCCGGTTCATCGTCGAGCACGTCGGGCAGGCGCTCTGGGAGCTGGCCCGCAACCGTCTCGAAGGCTGGCGCACTCGCCAGGAAATCGTGCTCGTGTCGGTGATAGACTTCGACGACACGCTCGTCGTGAACCAGTTGCCCGATCCGGTCGTCACGGCCACCCGGAGCGAACGAGACGAAGACGGCGACCGCATCGACAGCACCCTCGACGACGTCGAGGTGTGTGATGTGGTCCTCGCCGAGGGTGAGGTCGTGTCGCTCGAGGGTGAAATCGTCGTTCTCGAACGTCGATCGCACGAGGGCCGTGTCCTCGAGGTACGTTTGGCTCGTCGTTTCGACGCCGTCGAGCCACTGGACGTCACCGTCGATTCGCACCCCAAACCGAGAGCGGTCGATACCATACTTGCCGATCAGTGGATAGGAAAAGTCACGGAGTGAACCGTCTTCGCCGATGTGAACCGCTCGACCCGAGAGCCCGGAAAAACATCCGTCGGTAGTCCGGCGTTCACCCGGGAAGCGGGTCGAGGAACCCTGATTTCGCTTATAATCGTCGAGCGCGGCACGCAGCGTCATTGCTCTGTACCACGAACGGCGGGTACAAAAATTTGTTGTAAAAATAGTTCACGCTTCGTCACGTGCGCTGAGGCGGTGTTGGGCAACGGATGGATAGTCATCGACGAGGAAACGAGAGGCCGATCCCTTCCGAGGGAACTCTCGTCGGATAGTCCATCGACGCACAGCACGTCGAAACATCACGACCGTTTGTGACACCACGGATACCAACGCCACTCGAGCTACACTCTTCTAGCGTCACAACCGGGTTCGTATCCACTCGAGGCAAATGCTCGTCATCGAGAACCCGTGCGCGGGACCGAAAAGTGGATGAAAATCGACGGTGGACGCTACTCAGTCGCTACGTTTGCCGCTCGAGAGCGACGGACGAACCTTTTCAGTGCCTTTGCCGCGGTTGTACAGGCCACGGTTGGATTTGCCTGCGTTGGTCAGGCCGCGGAAGGCGCGGTTTTTGTGGTTGTCGTCACAGATCCAGTTGAGATCGTCGTCGTTCTGGATGGCCGGGTGGTTCGGATCGACGAGGATCACTTCGAACCACTTCTGGCCGCCGTCTTCCCCGACCCAGTAGCTACCGAGGACGCGAAGGTTGGGGTACTTTCGGGAGACGCGTTCTTCACCGATACGCTGGATGTTCTTGCGTCGTCCGATGCGGTTGACGCCCTGGCGTTTGGTTCGGCGTCCGGCCTTGTGTCGCTGTTTGCGTGCGTTCCCCTTTCGGACCGCGACGCGAGCGAGAACGATACCCTGTTTGGCCTTGTAGCCGAGTTCGCGCGCTTTGTCGAGTCGGGTGGGGCGTTCGATGCGCTCGATCGCGCCCTGTTTGCGCCACTCCTGTTTGCGTTGCCACTGCAGTTCACCGAGCTTGCCGTCGCCCGGGGTCTTCCATGCCTCCTTGATGTGGGAGTAGAAACTTCGTGCCATAGGTTGTCCGCGGGCGTCGTTGGTTCAGGCCTCGAGGGCCCACATTCCATGCCTGTGGCGTGTGCCGAACAGGTGCCCGCCGAAGCCCGCTCTCGACGAGTTACCCCGAGATTCCCTCGTGGCGGGTATAAGCCCTTCGAAGCGGCGTGTTCGAATCCGGAGGACCGTGCGACCGGTTGGCTGTACTACCGGCTGCTACGATTTACACGCTGATCCCCGACTGCTCTGGCGATCAGGTGTGCAATACCTTTCAGTGGCTACTGTTCCACTCGGGGATCGGGCGGGTATACCACCACGCCCAGGCGATGAGCACGAACTGCAGGGGAAGACGGCCCCACCGGACGGCCGGCGATGGATCGAGCGTCGTCCCGAACACCCCCGTGACGGTGACGTCGCTGAGAGCCATGTAGATGTTCGCGGGATAGATCGCGATGAGCAACGCGATGATTCCCCAGGCTGCCAGTTTCCGTGTCCGGGAAAACAGGAGTCCAACTCCAAGGACGATCTCGGCGAGCCCAGAGAGGTAGGCGAGGGCGAGCGGATACGGCAAAAACGGCGGCACGATCTGTGCGAACGCCCCCGGCACGACAAAATGCGTGATGCCAGCAACGATGTACACCAACGCCATCGGGTACAAAAGCACCCACTTCAGCCGATGACGAAGCCGAGTCTGGTTCATGTACCTTCACTTAGGCACAGCGTCTCAAGAGTATTGATCCTCGAGTGACCGTACAGGTGATCGACAGAACCGGGTCCCAACGAGTCTCGACGAAGTCGACAGGGAGACCACCGGAGAAGGCCCGGTCAGTCGTCGTTCTGGGTCGTAATATCCGCCGACAGTCCCTGGGCCATCTCGATCTCTTTCGAATTGTTCAACGTCCAGGCCGTCCGCTCGGTGACGGCTTCGATGGCCTCTCGAGCACTTGGATAGCCATTGCCGGATTTCTTCACGCCACCGAACGGTAACTGGACTTCCGCGCCGATACACGGCAGGTTCGCGTACGCGAGGCCGAGTTCGGCGTAATCCCGGAAGTAATTGATCTGGCGGTAATCCTCGGAGATGATCGCCCCGGCGAGACCGTACGGGGTATCGTTGTGGATGTCGACGGCCTCCTCGATGTCACCCGAATACTTCAACAAGGCGACGTGCGGGCCGAAACACTCCTCTTTCAGACACCGGAGGTCGGTGTCGTATTCGATTTCGTAGACGAACGGGCCGACCCAGTTGCCGTCTTCGTGGCCCTCCGGGATTTCCTCGGCGGGCAGTTCTGCCCGGTCGACGAGGACGTCAGCCCCCTCTTTGCGCGCCAGTTCGTTGTGCTTGTGGATTTTCTCGACGTGCTCGGGCTCGATCGCCGGGCCCATGAACGTGCTGTCGTCCAGCGGATCGCCAACGGCGACCTGTTCTGCTAACTCGACGTATCGGGTTTTGAACTCGTCGTAGACGTCTTCGTGGACGATCAGGCGCTCACTCGAGACACAGCGCTGACCGGTGGTTTTGAAACTCGACATGATCGCCGAGTGGACAGCCATATCGAGATCGGCCTCTTCGGTGATGATGATCCCGTTTTTCCCACCCATCTCACAGGCGGCGAGTTTGCCCGGCTCGCTCCCAACTTTGCCCGAGATTTCGTGGCCGACCTCGGCGGAGCCAGTGAACAGGACGGTATCGACACGCGGGTCGTCAACGATCGCCGCGCCCGCGTCGCCGTAGCCCTGGACCATGTTGAAGACGCCTTCGGGGACGCCCGCGTCCTCGAGCATTTCGGCGATGATCTGGCCACACCACGGCGTCTGTTCGGCGGGTTTCCAGACGACGGTGTTCCCCTCGACGAGGGCAATGGCCATGTGCCAGAACGGGATGGCGACCGGGAAGTTCCACGGCGTGATACAGCCGATGACGCCGCGCGGTTTTCGGCGCATGTACGCGTCTTTCGCGCCGACCTCCGAGGGAACGACGTCGCCGTGTGGGTGCCGGGCGTTCCCGGCGGCCCACTCGACCATGTGGTAGGCTTCGATGACGTCTGCGCGACCCTCACTGATCTCTTTGCCACACTCCCTGGTGACGACTTCGGCTAATTCGTCGGTCCGCTCGCGCAGTTCGTGGTAGACGTCCCACAGGTACTCCGCGCGGTCGATGTACGACAGTGACCGCCACTCGTCGAACGCCCCCTCCGCGGCCTCGAGGGCCGCGTCGATGTCGGATTCCGTCCCCCGGTGGAAGGTGGCGACCGTCTCTCCCGTCGCTGGATTCCGGCTCTCGAAGGTCTCACTCCCGGTTCCCTCGGTCCACTCCCCGTCGATGTAGTGGCCGTACGTCTGCTCGGATGATTGCTGGCTCATGTACGGCAATATTTTCGACGAGCCTGCTGAAAAAGCCTGCTATCGTCCCCGCTCGAGCAGGAGAATGTTCAAATAACGCACACCTCGTAGTGCTGGCGTCGTCCTGATGAACGATGTGTAAACTTTTACTACGATGAGAGTCAAGGACGAGCTATGGGCATCGATTATTCACAGCTACACGACCCAAACGCCGAGTACACGATGCGAGATCTCTCGGCGGAAACGATGGGGGTCACGGGGAAACGCGGCGGCGGCCGCGACGTCACGATCACGGACGTCCAGACGACGATGGTCGACGGGAACTTCCCGTGGACGCTCGTGCGTATCTACACCGACGCGGGCATCGCCGGTACCGGTGAAGCCTACTGGGGTGCGGGTGTCGCAGAACTGGTCGAACGAATGACGCCGTTCCTTCAAGGCGAAAATCCACTCGACATCGACCGACTCACCGAACACTTAGTCCAGAAGATGTCCGGCGAGGGCTCGCTCGCAGGCGTCACCGTCACCGCCATTTCGGGCATCGAAATCGCACTCCACGACCTTGCCGGAAAGATCCTCGAGGTGCCGGCCTACCAACTCCTGGGTGGGAAGTACCGCGACCAGATGCGCGTCTACTGTGACTGTCACACCGAGGAGGAAGCCGATCCGATCGCGTGTGCCGAAGAGGCAGAACGTGTCGTCGACGAGCTGGGGTATGACGCCCTGAAATTCGACCTCGACGTCCCCTCGGGACACGAGAAGGATCGCGCGAACCGTCACCTCCGGGACGTCGAAATTGAGCACAAAGCGAGCATCGTCGAGGCGGTCACCGAGGCCGTCGGCCACAAGGCAGACGTCGCGTTCGACTGTCACTGGACGTTCTCGGCTGGGAGCGCGAAACGACTCGCCAAACGTCTCGAGGAGTACGACGTCTGGTGGCTCGAGGACCCCGTCCCGCCGGAGAACCACGACGTCCAGCGAGAGGTGACCCAGTCGACGACGACGCCGATCACCGTCGGGGAGAACGTGTACCGGAAACACGGCCAGCGTCAACTGATCGAAAAGCAAGCCGTCGACATCGTCGCCCCCGACTTGCCAAAAGTCGGTGGGATGCGCGAAACCCGAAAGATCGCCGATCTCGCGGACATGTACTACATCCCCGTGGCGATGCACAACGTTGCCTCGCCGGTCGCGACGATGGCTTCAGCACACGTCGGAGCCGCGATTCCGAACTCCCTGGCGGTCGAGTATCACAGCTACGAACTCGGCTGGTGGGAAGACCTGGTCGAAGAAGACGTGATCGAGGACGGCTACATCGAGATTCCCGAGGAACCAGGCCTTGGCCTCACCCTCGACCTCGATGCCGTCGAGGAACACCTCGTCGACGGCGAAGAGTTGTTCGACGAACCCTAAACGAACGGCACGCCTCGAGGATGGGCGCTCCTGGCGTGACCGCATTTTTCAATCCCGTTCCACCCTCGAGGCCGAGAGCCGGGAACGACGGCCGTCGCCAAAGGGAAAGACAAATAAAAGGCCATCGACTGTGAACACACAGATATGGACGTACCCTACGACCTCACCTCGTACGTTCGGGTGCTCAAAATGGCGACCACCCCGACGCGCGATGAGTTCATTCAGGTGTCGAAAATCGCCGGGGCAGGGATCCTGCTGGTCGGCTTCATCGGGTTCCTGATCGGTGTGGTGATGATGCCCCTTACCGGAGGCCTCTGATGTCGATTTACGCGGTCAAAACGACGGCAAGCCAGGAACAGACCGTCGCCGACATGATCATCAACCGTGAAGAGCCGGACGTTCACGCTGCTCTGGCGCCTGACTCCCTCACCTCTTACGTGATGGTCGAAGCGGACGACCACAACATCATCGAACGGCTACTCGACGACATCCCCCACGCCCGAACGGTTATTCCGGGTAAATCAGATATCTCTGAGGTCGAGCACTTCCTCTCGCCGAAGCCCGACGTCGAAGGGATCGCCGAGGGTGACATCGTCGAACTCATCGCCGGGCCGTTCAAAGGCGAGAAGGCACAGGTCCAGCGGATCGACGAAGGCAAAGATCAGGTCACCGTCGAACTGTACGAAGCGACGGTCCCGATTCCGGTCACGGTCAGAGGAGACCAGATTCGGGTCCTCGACAGCGACGAGCGGTAAAGAAAAACGCGGGTCGACGACTCCGAGAAGCCACTACTTTTCGAGGGCGTCAGCGAGCACCTGTTTGTCGACTTCGGCATCGATATCCTCGAGGAGTGATTCACGCTCTCGAACCGCTGTCGCACCCGCGCCGTAGGCTCTGACGTATTCGGCGCGACTGTGTTCGCTAAAGACGTGCCGGATAGCCAGGTACCCATCGGGGACGATTGTGCCACAGACACCGCACTCGTGGCGTTCGTGGGCCTGTACTTGATGGGCAATCGCTGTCTCAGCGTCCTCGAAGGTTGCACCACAGTCTTCGATACCACATTCCCAGGCCATTCACGTCGTGATACTCGGGGCGGGGGTTAAGGGTTTTTCGGCAGTCTACAGAACGAACGACGGAGGGACACCTGAAAGCAAGGGAGAGACGTGTTAACCGGCGAACGGGTACTCTCTCACTGACCCCCGCGGAAAGTGGCGCTTTTAGGTGCGCACTCGAAAGAAACACGTATGCAACCGTCGACCCTGGCGGCACTATTCGGGCGGGACAGTCGGTCCGAACGGCCTGCACTCGAGGACCAAAAGGGAAAACGCTTCGACGCCCACTGGCTTCGGACCTCCGCCTGGAAAGCGGGCAATTTCCTTCGACACACCGGCGTCCGTCGCGGCGTGACGGTCGGCATCAAGGGCGAGGGACCGCTGGCGCTGCTGGCCTGTTTCGGGGCCGGGTTGCTCGAGGGAACCGTTCGATTCGACCCCCCTCGACACCTCGATTCGTCGATTCGAACGCTCGTTGCCCCCGTTGACACGATCACGGAGTACGAATTGCGCCCGGAAACACAGGTGGTCGGCTACGGTGGGGCGCCGGATGATCCAGCAGTCCGACACCTCGAAGCCGGGCTGTGGAGTGAGAATCCGTCGTTTCCCCCACTGGATATCGATCCGGAGAGTCCGTTGCTCACCGATGGGACGGAGACGTACAGCCACGGCGAGGTCTGTGCGGCGGCCACCCAGTTGGTCGACACGTGGGAGTTACGCGAGGGCACGCGCGTCGGCCTGGGTGCGTCGCTTTCGGACCCACGAACCGTCATCGGTGGCGTGATTGCCCCCCTGTTCGCCGACGCCGTCATCGTCCTCTCGAGTGAGGCCCCCGTCGATCGGCGGGTGGGGCTCGAGGATTCAGGGGACAGTCTGGATGGAACCTGTTCGCTCGAGGATGTCGACAGCGCACTCGAGACTGCTCCCGTGTAGCGAGCCCACACTGCGTGCCAATTAGCCGTCGACTGGTGGGACGTACCGACCTGTGGGAGTCCGTTCCCGATCGAAGGCGGCGACGGCGAAAAAGATCGCCAGGAGACTACATCCGGCCCCTGCGAGCGCGATGACGGTGCCTGCTGTGTCGCCGACGATGAGCCCACTCAGAAGTAACATCGGCGTGAGCGCGCCACAGGCGAGGCCAGCGATGAGGTGCGTTGCGCTGTGCATCCCCAGTGATCCACGAAGAAAGGCAACGAGCCCACCGTAGAT
>PUKM01000013.1 GCA_003552325.1 Natrialbaceae archaeon
AGCGCGGTCGGTGTGCCGGTCCGTCTGGCACGCCCGAGGGCGAAGAACGCGGCCGAGCGTTCATCGAGGTGTGAGAACACGCGAATCTCCGGATGCGCTGCGAAGGCAACCGTCAGTGGGGTCGAACGGCTCCCGGGCGCAATACAGACGGCTTCGAGCCCACCGGCTGCTAACTCCTCGACGATCGTCCGTCCCCAGAGGGTTGCGAGGTTCGGCGCCGTCATCGGTTTGCTCGAAGCTCGTCGAGGATCGGCCGATACTTGAGCAATACCTCGTCCCACTCGTCGGCCGGGTCGCTGTCGGCGACGATACCGTTGCCGGCGAATAGCGTGACCCGATCGTCCCTTGCGACTCCCGACCGGATACCGACGGCGAACTCGCCGTCGCCGTTCGCGTCGAACCACCCTATTGGAGCGGCGTACCAACCGCGATCGAACGTCTCGATCGCCCGGATGGTTTCCCAGGCCACGTCCGGTGGAATACCGCCTACCGCAGGGGTCGGGTGGAGAGCTTCGACGATGTCGAGGACGTGCTGTCCGTCGTCGAGCGTCGCTTCGATCGGTGTCCAGAGGTGTTGAATCGTCGCTAGCCGCTTGACTCGCTGGTCGTGTGTCGTCACTGACGTCGTGAGGGGCTCGAGTTGGTTAACGATCGCGTCGACGACGACCCCGTGTTCGTGGTTCACCTTCGGGCTCTCACGAAGTTCGGCCGCCAACTCCTCGTCCGTCTCCGGGGACCCACCGCGGGGGACTGACCCTGCGAGTGCTTCCGTCCGAATACTCGTCCCACGTTTCCTCACCAGTCGTTCCGGTGGTGCCCCGAAGAACGTCCCGCTATCGCCGTCCCGGAACAACACTCGGTAGCAGTTCCGGTACCGCCGGCGAAGGCGCTCGAGCGTGGCTGGCACGTCGATCGGCGTTTCGAGCGTGACCTCGAGTGCCTGTGCGAGGACGACTTTCTCGAGGCGGCCATCCTCGATTCGTTCGATGGCCGCCTCCACGCCGTGGATCCACTCTTCCCGCGTCGTCGTTCGTTCGGTGGCTTCGATCCCGGGACCAGTCCCGCTTGCACGCATCGCCGGCCCCGCTGAGAGCTCCTCGTACCAGTGCTCGAGTTGGTCGGCAGCGGCGCGTGCTGTCCGGTCGGTTGCTGTCAACCAGGTCCCCGCATCCGTTCGCGTGATCGTGACATCGGGGATGACGAACGTCGCGGCACCGAAACCCTGCCAGGCACCTCGAGGCTCGTGTTCGTCGTGAAAGGAGAAGCCACCAAACGCCCGTGGACGCGCGACCTCTGGGCCGTCGTGATCGAGGTCGCTGAACAGTTTAGCTGCGTGGTCGCGAACCGTCTGAAATCGTGCTGGCCCGGAGCCGGTGAGCCGTACCTGTTCTCCCCAGGCGACGATTTCGACGCCGTCGGGCGTCGTCCATTGGACACACGTCTCCGTCGTGCCGTGGAGAATCGTCCCAAAAGAGACGTCACCGATCTCCCGACTCCGACTGACCAGTTGACCGTCGACCGCTCGCTCGGTGGGGTCACCCTGCACACTCGTTCGTTGCTGTCCCGACGGTCGATCCATCAACCATGGCTCGGGGTGGCGGTACCTTCAGCGTTTCGAGGCGGTGGCTTCTGAGGCGGTGAATACGGCCGGTTTTCACCGGTTTGATACACTGATGCACAGATTCGCCGAGTGCCATCCCCAACGTCGATCGATACGTGTTAGCCGAACACAGCCATTCGGTCTGGCCGTGCAGTGCAGATGAGCCGACTAACTGTACCGTTCCTCGTTCCAGGGGTTCGCCGTCTCCGAATAGCCCCGACGTTCCCAGTAGCCCAGCACGGGTTCCGTGAGGAATTCGACACCGGTCACCCACTTTGCACCCTTGTACGCGTACTTGTGCGGGGTTACGACCCGAAGTGGACCACCATGATCGCGCGCGAGCGGTTCGCCGTCGAACGACCACGCGAACAACACCTCATCACGGGTGCAGTCCTCGAGCGGGAGGTCCGTCGTGTAATCGTCGAGTGCTGAAAAAAGGACGTGCATGGCGTCCTCGGACACACCCGCGCGGTCGGCGATAACGGGGAACGGAACACCTTCGAAGACACAGTCGAGTTTGCTCCATCCAGTAACACAGTGAAAATCCTGACACTGGGTCTCCGACGGCAACTCCTGAAACTCCTCCCACGAGAACGACAGTGGGGTGTCGACCGCTCCTGTTACCGTGAACTCCCAGGTCTCGGGGTCCCACGGTGGGGTCCCGCTTTTCGAGAGGACCGGAAATTTCGAGGTCTCTCGCTGGCCCGGTGGCACGCGATCGTCACCGAACTCCTGGTAGAGGTCCGTCACGTCTTGCATAGGCGACTCGATGGCCGGGAGCACTGTAACGGTATTGTTTGTGGCTCTGTGGAACGCTCCACAGCCGACCGGTTTTGGGCACCGTTTCGCGCGTGAAACCTCCCGTTTCCCCGCCCCGGCCACAACTGAACTGGCTGAAACGATGTGTTCAGCGACCCAAACCTCGAGCTACGAGCGGAGACGGTCGCCGCCCTCAAGTCGGAACTCGACCATGAATGCAGTGCATGGCGACCAAACAGCGGCTCGAAGAGCAGGAGATGCGTACCGATATGAAACCGGATGCTGGCGAGCAAGCGCTAGGACCAGCAGCGATCGCATCGGCAGCGTCCGTCGGGTTGGCCTGGTATTATTTCTTCCTCAAAGGGGACCGACAGCGCGGGTTGTTCGTGGGCCTCTGGCCGCCGACAATTCTGGCGTTTGCGAGTTACTTCAATCAGCGCCGAATGCGCGAACAACTCGACACGTTGACGCAGCCGGCCTCATCAATCCGTGATGCCATCGACTCGATCGTGAAGTAACCACGGTTGCTTTCGGTTTTTACGGCTGTCACGGTGAACCCTGCGAGTCACCACCACAAAACACCGCCCCCGTCAATCTTAAATACCCCCTCACCGAAACCCGAATCAGATGCCGAAAGTAGAGATCACGATACCCGAACACCTCGAGATGCAGATCGCACAGATGGTGGAGCGGGGCGAATTCCTCAATCGCGAGGAGGCTGTTGAAGACCTCCTCTCGACCGGGATCAAGGCGTACAAAACGAGCGGCCCGATGGACGAAGAGGAACCGGGCTTAGAGAACGACGGAATGATGGGTCACGACGACGAGTACGTCTTCTGATACTGTGTGAAGATTCTCGCCACACCCGGGGAGGCGGGAACCATGACCGACTGACAGCCGACAATATGAATTGCTGTACTCGACGTTTGCCGTTCCTCGAGAGAGCGATCGGTTATCATCTGCTGAGCGGTGTCGCCGGCAGTCCCCTGAGGGTTGTCGCTCAGAGTTGCTCGAGAGAGGGGTCAATCCGCTGTCGTGGATTCGAGTCTGAGACAGTGGTCCGGAATCGTCGAAAGGCGGCGATCGGTTAGAAGTAGATTCCTATCGGGACGCCGAACGTGAGGGCGACGCCGATGACCATCACGACGAATCCGAAAGCGGCGTCGCGAACCGAGAAGTCACTCATCGGAGCCGTCGTTCGCTCGGCCTCGAGTTCGTGTCCAACCGTTGCGGCCGAGTCCTGATCGTGGGCGGGTTCCGTTTCGTCTGCCATACCGGACCGTTTCGGACTCGAGGACTTAAACGCTACTACTGTCGGGGAGTCACCAGGTGGTCGACCGGTCAGAAACCACTGCCGTGGTCGAAACGGGTAAACAGCGCTATCGCCAACGGCTGGGTAGATGCTGACCAAGCGTATTATCCCGTGTATCGACGTGGACGTCGACGACGATGGTAACCCGGCCGTCTACACCGGCGTCCACTTCGAGGACCTGCAGTACACGGGCGACCCCGTCGAGATGGCCAAAGCCTACAACGAATCCGGTGCCGACGAGTTCGTCTTCCTCGATATCACCGCCTCAGCCGACGGCCGCGAGACGATGCTCTCGGTCGTCGAACAGGTCGCCGACGAGGTGTTCATCCCCCTGACCGTCGGCGGCGGTATCCGAACGGTCGACGATATCAAGGAAACACTTCGGGCGGGTGCTGATAAAGTCTCGATCACGACCGGTGCCCTCGAGCGACCCGAACTGATCAACGAGGGGGCTCGCGCCTTCGGCAGTCAGTGTATCGTCATCAGTGTGGACGCGCGGCGACGATACGACGATGAAGGCGAACACGTCCTCGACATCGACGGCGAATCAGTGTGGTTCGAGTGTACGAAAAAAGGTGGTCGGGAGGGAACTGGGATCGACGTTCTCGAGTGGGCCGCCGAAGCGGAGGCCAGGGGTGCTGGTGAGTTGTTCGTCAATTCGATCGATGCTGATGGGACGAAAGACGGCTACGACGTGCCGCTGATGCGTGCCGTGTCGGAAACGGTCGACACCCCCGTGATCGCCTCCTCGGGGTGTGGTGGGCCCGAAGATATGCACGAGGTCTTTACGGAGGCGAACGCGGACGCAGGCCTCGCCGCATCGATTTTCCACTTCGGCGAGTATTCGATCGCAGAGACCAAGCAGTACCTCGCCGAACGCGACGTCCCGGTCCGACTCTAGTCAGTCGATGCGCGGGGGGACTGCCTCGAGAAGCGATAGCACACTCGGGGTACACCTTTTACACACGCCACCCCTCTCGACGTATGGTCTGTCTGTTTCCGGATCGTATTCGCACGGACCGATTGTGTCTCGAGGCCGCCGACCTCGATTCGGTCACCCTCGAGCAACTGTACGAGGCGTATTCGGGACCAGGACTCGAGGACGTGATGGCATACGTTCCACTGGAACCCTATTCGACACCCGAGGAGGCACGGTCGTTTCTCGAGCGAGCGGGTTCGAAACGGGGGGAAAACGACTCGGCCACGTACGCCATCTACCTTCGAGACGGTGAGGATGGCGCACACGAGTTCGCTGGCACGACCACGCTCTTCCCCGACTGGGACCGAGGATCGGCCTCACTCGCCATCGTCCTGCTCGAGGAGTTCTGGGGGCGAGGGTACTCGGGTGAACGGGCAGCCGCGATGTTCGCTGTCGCCTTCGACGTGCTCGACCTCGAGGTGGTGGCCATCGGCTGTCTGCCCGAGAACACCCAATCGAAACGCGCAATCGAGGGGTACGTCGACCGGTTCAACGGGACCTCTGACGGCCTGTTTCGAAACGCTCGATGTCTCGACGGTGAGCCGGTCGATCTGCACCGATTTACCGTCACTCGAGAACAGTATGACGCGGCTACACCGACACCAGAGCCGACGCTCGAATACACGTGACACTAACCACCGACACTGCAACCCATGACTGATCACCCACTGTTTCCGGCACGTATCGAAACCGACCGCCTCCGCCTCGAGGCCGTCCACACGGACACACTCGACCGTGAGGACGTACTGGAGTTCTACGATATCTGTTCGTCGGACCCGAATATCGAGGAGGTCACCCAGTACCTCACCTGGGACCCACACCGGACCCCCAAGGAGACCCTCGAGTTCATCGAGCACATGAGCGACCGACGGGACGAGAGCGAAGGCGGGTCGTACACCATCTATCCTCGAGCGGGCGAGGACGGTGCGGGGACGTTCGCCGGTGATTGTGGCTTCGGCGTCGACTGGGAGAAACGAACGATGACGCTCGGGATCTGGCTCCGCAAGGCGTTCTGGGGACGGGGCTACTCGGGCGAACGGGCTGTCGCGTTCATGACGCTCGCGTTTGACGTCCTCGACCTCGAGGTCGTGTTGGTCGACGTCTGGGTAGAAAACGAGCGCTCTCGTCGCGCGGTCGAGCGCTACACCGAAGCCTGCGGCGGTGGCCAGGATGGGCGGTTGCGAAACTGGCACGTGCAGGACGGGGACCCGATCGACGTGTATCGGTACAGTGTTTCCCACGAGGAGTTTCAGGCCAACCGTCCCGACACCACACTTCGGTTCGACGGCGAACCTGTCGGTCTGCTCGAGTGAAGGAATCTTCACTCCTCGAGGAGAGAGAGACAACGAACCCGCTGCATGGGGCCATGCGTCCATAACCGAGAACGGTGGCGATGAACTCATGTGTCCGCACTGACGACATGTGTGGGATGGTCGAGAAACACAAAATCGAACTATTCGAGGATACCCGAACCTGTTATCGGTATCTCCAGGCTGGATTCAGCATCATCCTGTTGACGTTCGTCGCCGGGTTGGGGGTGCTGTTTCTTCCTGACCTCGTCTGGATGTACGACATCCTCGTCATGCCCGCGCTGTTCGTCGGACTTGGATTCCTGTTGTACGGCGTCGGCACACACCTGCACATCATGCATTTGAACGTGCTCGAGATGCGGGAAGGTGACGCCGACAATCACCACTGAGCCGGCGCTGTCTCAGATAACTGTCGAAATCATAAACAGGTTGATACAGACAGCGATCGCCCACGGGAGGGCGAGCGCAGCCGGGATGATCGGCCGATACACCGGCTCGAGCAGTCCGCGACAGGCCACGGCCACACCCACGGCCATCCCCTTCAGGGTGACCATCCCGAGCAGTCCCCACCCGTCGATGGCACTCCGGGCAATCGGGTTCGATTCGGACAATCCGAGGTGCAGCCCAATGAACGTCGTGACGATATCGCCGACGAGCGAGACGGCAACGACGACCCAGAGCAGTCGCTCGAGACGGTGCGCGTCGACTCCCTCGAGCCCCAACCGGTGAATCCAGGTGGAGCGATCGACCGACATAGCCCCCCGACCGGAGTCGAACCGGTCACCGCCACTGGGGGTGACGTCGGTCATCCTACCCCGATGTCGGGTTTTGTTATGCCGACTGTAGGGACCCCGCGCTCGTCGTAACCGCGTCATACTTCCCGGTAATCCGCTCAAAATAACAATTGGAGATAGCTATCGTGCAGAAAGCAATAGCTGTGGGCATACGTGTCTAAATCATTTGATATTGTCTCCTCGAGCGATAGGGGTGATCACCCGATAGCATCCACAGCAACCGTCCTCGACGAAACGCGTTTCAGATGACCGTGCCGTGTTTCTTGCTTGGCAGGGATTTCTCGACCCCTTCGTAGAACGCAAAGCGGTTCGCCAGTTCCTCACGGAGCGCACTCGGGGGAACGATTTCGTCGATGACGACCTCACTGGCCATCCGATGGATGTCGATGTCCTCGCGGTACTCTTCGCGCAGCCGATCTTCCATCTCGGCGCGCTCCTCGGGATCGTCGACCTCGGACAGTTTTCGCGCGTAGACAGCGTTGATCGCCGCTTCGGGGCCCATAATCGCGATTTCACCCGACGGCAACCCAATCACACTTTCCGGATCGTAGGCCGGTCCACCCATGGCGTAAATGCCCGCCCCATAGGCCTTCCGGACGATCACCGTCTGTTTTGGCACCGTTGCCGAGGAGGTGGCGTAGATCATCTTCTTGCCTTTCTCGAGGATGGCGTCCTTTTCGACCTGCGAACCCGCCATGAAGCCGGGGGTGTCACAGAGATACAGCAGTGGGATGTTGAACGCATCCGACTTCCAGATGAATTGAGCGGCCTTTTCGGCGGCGTCTGGGAAGATGGCTCCGGCCCGGTGGGCTGGCTGATTCGCAATGATCCCGATGGGGCGGCCATCGATGCGGGCGTAGGCGGTGATGATCTCCTGACCGAACTCGGGTCGGAGTTCGAAGTAACTCCCCGCGTCGACGATTCGGTCGATCACGTCCTCCATATCGTAGCCTCGGTTTGGATGCTGGGGAACCACGGCGTCGATTCCCGCCGGATCTCGAGCCGGCTCGAGCGACTCTGCCCGCGGTGGGTGTTCGTCGGCATTGTCGGGGAGGTACGTGATGAGCTGGGAAACAAGTGCTCGAGCGTGTTCCTCGTCGGTTGCGACCAAGTCCGCCGAGCCCGACTCCTGGGCGTGCATCGTCGCACCGCCGAGGTCTTGCATACTGATCTGCTCGCCGGTGACCATCTCGACCATCCGCGGGGAGGCGATAGCCATCGCGGACATGCCCTCGACCATGATGGTGAAATCGGCGAACACCGGGGTGTAGGCTGCACCGGCGATGCAGGGACCATAGAGGACACAGATCTGGGGTACTCGTCCTGAGAGCATCGAGTGGTTGTAGTAGTACTTCCCAATTCCCTCGCGATTGGCGAAAAAGCCCGTCTGCTGGTCGATTCGGCCACCCGACGAATCCATCAGGTACAGCACTGGTTGCCCGGTTTTCAGCGCCCGCTGTTGCATCCGGAGAAACTTCTCGACACCTTTTGCGGCCATCGACCCGCGCTTTACCGTGTAGTCATTGGCCATGAAGTGGAGGTCTCGCCCCTCGAACGTGGCCGCACCCGTGATGAGCGCGTCCGCAGGGAGCCGGTCGTCAGCATCGAACGCCGCAAACTTCCCGTCCTCGAAGAGGAATTTCGAGTCATCGTCGTCGAACCAAAGGTCAATCCGATCACGAACGAAGAGTTTCCCCTCCTCGGGCAACTGGGCTTTGTACTTCTCGTGTCCACCCTCGAGGATTGCCTCGATTTCCTCGAGGAGGCGTTCTTCGCGTTCGGTTGGGCCGAGTTCCGCAGCGTCATCGGCGCCTGGATCGGTCTCCTGATCAGCTCCCTCAGCCGGGGCAGGTGGAGCTTCGACAGCGGCGGGCTCCGCTTGTTCGCCGATGTATACTTCGATCTCTTCGCCCACGTACTCGGCGAGAGCGGCCCCGATAGCCGACGCTTCGTCGGCCGATGCACCCGGTCCGATACGAACGTTCATGGCAAAGCTTGCGAGGAGGGGGGAAAAACCGTTTTCCCTTTGACTCTTTGCGTTCTCGAGGCGCTCTCGAAG
>PUKM01000282.1 GCA_003552325.1 Natrialbaceae archaeon
ACCGCGGGTATCAGAGTGACGGTCAACGGTGTCGAGATGAGTCAGACGACGACGTACCTTCGAGACCAGGAAACCGTCCCCGTCGGTGTCTTCGGCGCAAAGGCTGACGACCTCGAGTACACCATCAGTGTCGTGTTCCCCGAGCAGCCACTCCTGCCCACAGTCGTCTCACGGACAGTCGACGTCGTCTAACGCGGCGTCACGTCCGGACGAGTGAACATCGCGGCGCCGGTGCCGCGTGTGGACACGCGAGTGGACTACGGCTCGTCCTCGAGACGGTCGTGTCTCGCGTCGATTTCGTCCAGCAGATCGAGTGTCTTCCGGATCGAGGCTCGAATCGCATCACTCCGGTTGACGAATTTTCCATCGTCCCCGACGTGTTCGTCGAGGTCGTCGAGCAGTTCCTGTGGAATTTCGACGCTGATTTTCGGCATACGCGAGCGTTCGTCTGCACGGCATATAAGGAATCGGACAGCTCGAGAGAAAAGACTCAGTCAGCCGCTTCCGGTTCCGCCTCGGGACCTGGGTCGGTGCTGCCGCCACCACCGCCGAAGAACCGACCACCGCCGGTCAAGAGATAGAGGACGGCCAGGCCGAGCAGGTACGTGAGCGCGAGCGGCAGGGCGATGAGAATCATGGTCAGGATACCTCGTGGACTGGCAAACGCCGCGAAGGTGAAGATTCCGACGACGACCGGCCGCCATCGGGCGAGCATCGTTCGGTAACTCACGATGTTGCCAACGTGGAACATCGCCATCGTGACGATGATGTTGAACAGCAAGCCGATACCGACGGTCGTGAAGATCACGAGCCAGAAGAAGCTCTTGATCCGGTAAGACACGATGACCTGGTTCGCGATGGCATCGGCTACCAGATACGAGATGACCGCAGGCGCAATCCAGAAGAACCCGAGGTAGGTTCCGACGGCGAAGCCGAACGCAAGGACGCCACCCCACACGAGGAAGACGCGTTCGTCACCGCGGACCAGCCCCCGTTCGCGAGCCGCCGGCCACGCGTAGTACAGCAACAGCGGGAGCACGGCCACGATGCCTGCGAGCACGCTCACCTTGACCGCGAAGATCAGCACCTCGACCGGGTGGAGCGCGATGACGATATCGGTGTGCTCGAGCAAGCCCGCGGCGTCCATGCCGGTTTCGGCGTCGTTCTCGATGGCGATCGTATCGAGGACGTCCTGGGGCACACGGTCGAGAAACAGCGTCAGTGTGTCTCCGACTCCGCCCTGGTAGAGCCAGAAGAACGTCCCGGCCATGACGACCATGAACAGCCCGACCAGGCGGAACATCTTCGAGGTGAGGCTGTTGAAGATGAACACCAGGTCGTAGGCGTAGCCGCCAATGTCGTCTTCGGTGGTTTCGTCCTCGGTGAACGGGTCGAGCATCCCGGCGGCCGTACTCGAGAGGAGGCCGCCCTCGTCGTCGGCGTCAACGTCTCCGTCCGCCTCCGTCCCAGCGCTGTCATCACCCTCACCGTCGGCGTCCGTTTCGGGTTCGGGCTCGGCGTTCAGGGTATCGAACCGATCCAAAATGGCCTGTGCTTTCTCTTTCTCGTCCTCGTACATCGCCTTCCGGGCTTCCTCGAGCGCTTCGTCCTCACTCATCTTGGTGAAGACCTGTGGCGGGGCTTGCCAGATGGCATCGGCCTCGAGTACCTGGAGGTCGATTTCGGAGGGGTCTGTCGCCGTCCGTAGCGCCGACTCACGCGGGTACACCGGGCTCTGGAGGACTTTGAACGTATAGAGGATCAAGACCCCGAACGCGAGCACGAACGCGAGCAACAGTCCAGAGGCGGCCGCCCCGAGGATGCCGTAGGTTTCAGGGAGGGTTTCGACCAGCGAACCACCGCCAGGCTGGAGCCACGCGGGCAACGAGGGGTAAACCTCATCCTCGAGGTACTGAAACCCGCCGTAGCTGATCGCGGTGGCGAAGAGTGCAGCGAGTGCAAAGACGGCGACACCGAACTGACCGATGCGCTTTTTGACGAGGGCCGCACCGCCGTCGAGTTCAGCCGCCCCTCGTCGCCGAATGTTGGTGACGAGTTTGGCGAGGCCAAGACTGAACACGTAGAGAACGACCATGGGCGTCGCCCACATGACCAGGGTGAACGGGTCCGGCGGCGAAAAGAGCGCCCCAAAGACGGTGATGCCGACGATGGCGTGTCGCCACTTCTCACGGAAGGTCTCATACGGGACGATTTCGGTGTACGAGAGGGCGCTCATGAACAGCGGTAACTGCGCGGCTAACCCGAACGAGAGGGTCAACAGGGCGATGAACTCGGTGAACTCGGTGATCCCGAAACTGGGCTTGATCCCCATATTGACGGCGTTGGCCGCCAGGAAGTCGAACGCGTAGGGGAAGAAAATCGTGTAGGCATAAAAGAGCCCGATCCAGAACAGCACCACCGAGAGCATCCCGAACATGAACAGGTAGGTGCGCGAGAGCGGAACGACGCTCTGGACGCCGCGCTCGCGGAGTTTTTGTCGCGAGAGATACAACAGCGCCGGGATGGCGATCAGGATACCGATGATCATCCCGATTTTCGCCTGTAACAGGATGACCTCGAACGGCGTCCGCGTAATGATGTCCGTCTGATCGGCGACGTGCGCCGCCATCTCGGCTTTTGCCGTCGCCTCGAGGAAGTCCCAGACCCAGAGTCGAAGCACGTAGAATGTGCCAAGAAAGCCGATGACGAAGACGATAAAGACCTTCTGGAGGTTGGCCTGAGCACTCGAGAACATCGCCCCGAGTGTGTCACGGCCCGCGTTAATGGTCTGAGCGGTGTCCTCGTCGATGGCACTCATTGAGTGTGCCACTGTAGCTTTTATCCAGTTATCAACCTTTCGAGTCAATCAGTAGCTGGCGACGGGTAGCAACCGGTTACTCCGACTGCTGGCACAACACGTAAGAAAAAGGCCTATAACCAGCGGCCTATCTATATCCCGATAGATGCGGGACGAGCCGGAGTCGGGTGTGGAGAGCGACGAGGGTAACGAGCCACAGGACCCGCCCTCGAGCGAGCCGAGCGATGTGCCCGAAGCCGACGACGGCTCAGAGGCGGTTGCGGAGGGGAGAGAGGACGACGAGGAGACGGTAGCGAATGAGTCCACTGGGTCGGCGGAGACGGCTGCAGTGGCCGACGAAGACCCAGCCAGTGATGACGACGCGGACGGAAACAGCGCTGGAAGAGACGTCACGGACGGAGGCGACGCTGGCGGGGACGACGAGACCGACGCAGATACCCAGACCGGAGAAGACGGCGACGGAGGGGCCGACGGCGGGCTCACAAAAACGAGTGACGACGACTCCTCGGACGCCGACCACTTCGAAGACGTCCCACTCGGAGATCGCCCCGCGTTTGGGCCGAAGCCACCGCGTGAGCACCCCTCACCGACAGGTGAAAGAGCAGACTCGAGCGAGGACGATGAGACAGCGCCGACTGACGACGAGGACGGTCAGGAAGTGGATGACGATGCGGACGCTCGAGGAGCCGGTGAGGACGGTGACGACGCAGAGAGCGAAGAGACGGACGACGAAGGCGAAGATGAAGCCGACGAAGACGAAAATGAAACGACGGAACCGGACGACGAAGACGGCGTAAACGCCACCGAAACCGCTACCCCCGAGGCCAAAACCGACGGGCACGGTCACCCTGACTCGAGCCAGGAGAAACAGGAGCCTACCTATCCGGATCCGGACGAAGACGTCGGCGGCATCTCGACACCGCCGGACGACGAGGAGATGCCACTGACCGATCACATCGAGGAGATGATCATGCGGCTGGCAGTGGTCTTACTGGTTGGCTCGGCGGCAACCGCGATTGCCCTCCTCGGCTCCTCACAAGGCATCACCGTCATCTGGGACAACGTCTTCCCCTCGGGTGTCGAGCAACCACCCCACGTGTACGGCCCCCTCGAGCTGTGGTTGACCCGGATCAAAGTCGCCGCCCTGGCAGGAATCATGGTGGCGATTCCCATGCTCGTCTATCAGTGTTATCTGTTCATGCGACCGGGGTTGTACCCACACGAACGCAAGTACTACCTGGCAGCAGTGCCGACGAGCGTCGTCCTCGCGGGCATCGGGATGCTCTTTTCGTTCATTGTCGTCCTCCCGATTCTGTTCGAGTATTTCACATTCTACTCCGAGGGAAGCGCCGACATCGCCTACGCCCTCGGTGAGACGTTTAACCTCATCATCACGTTGACCGGCTTCCTGGCGGTCGTCTTCCAGATTCCGCTGTTTGTCATCCTCGCGGTATTGATGGGCGTCACGACGCGTACGTGGCTTACCGAGAAACGCCTCTACTTCTGGGCGGCCTTCTTCGGCCTCTCGTTCATGTTCACCGTCGACCCGACGCTCATGGCCCCCATCATCGTCGGAATCGTCATGATCATCCTCTTCGAGGGGACGCTCCTGTTGCTCAAGTGGGCCGGACAGGAATAACGACGGTCGCTCGAGGGAGTCGAGTTTCGGTACCGTTCACCCCGTCACCCGAGTGATACCTGGAATACGTACTGAACCTCCCCGTATGATCGAGAAGCGTTTTGCCGTGGAGGCCCCTCTCACCGATACGTGAATCTGTGTATGGATCGAAACGAGTCAGCAGTACGGAGTGGCACGCGTGGATGTGCAGACGCTCGATCCCAATCTGGAGTCCGGCATCGCCGCGGGTGATCGGTCGTGGTAGATCCCGTTCCCGTTCCGACGACGTGTTTGCGGTGTGCCGTCGGCTGTGGACTAGTCCAGTACGGGGCCGACGCGAGCGGCGGCCTCGAGCGCGTTACTGGCGATCGAGCACATCCAACGACACAGGGCATGGCGTGTCGTCGCGGACTTCGTGAGACGGCCGCACTGGAGGAAAACCGACTCACCGACCCACTGGTCCGTCGTGGCGACGAACTGGTGACCGTGACGTGGGCGGAAGCCCTCGAGCGCGCGACACGCGGCCTCGGAGCCGCACTCGAGCGCGACAGGGATGCCGTCGCCGTCCTCGGCAGTGGCCAGCAGACGAACGAAGCCGCCTACGCGCTTGGCAAACTCGCCCGCGGCGGGTTGAGAACCCGTTACTACGACGCCAACACCACGCTGTGTATGGCGAGTGCGGTGACGGCATACTACGATGCCTTCGGGAGCGATGCACCGCCGACGACGTACGACGATATCTCGAAGGCGGAAACACACATCATCTGGGGAGCGAACCCCGCCGTCGCTCACCCCGTGGTGTTTCAGTGGATCCGACAGAGTGCAGCCGAGGACGGATCGACGCTCCTGGTCGTCGACCCGGTCGAAAGCGAGACCGCTGCGGTGGCCGATAACCACATCGCCCCAGCACCCGGCACAGACCTGGCGCTCGCTCGAGCCGTCCTCGCCCGGCTCTGTGAACGTGGGGAGTGTGACGGGGCGTTCATCGAGGCGAACACGTCCGGGTTCGAACGTCTACGGTCGAACCTCCCCGACGTCCAGGCGGCCGCGACGGCGGCAGACGTCTCTCTCGAGGCAGTCGACCAGTTAGCAGACGCCTTCCACCAACCGACGCTGGTGTACTGGGGGATGGGTATCAACCAGTCGGTCGCTGGCACAGCCGCCGCCGGGGCGTTGATCGACTGCTGTCTCGCGACGGGGAACCTCGAGCCCGGGTCGGGGCCGTTCTCACTCACGGGACAGGCGAATTCGATGGGGACGCGCGTCTGTTCGTCGAAGGGGACCTGGCCGGGTCACAGGCCGTTCGAGGACCCGACCCATCGGGAGGTGGTGGCAGAAACCTGGGGAATGTCGCCGAGTGACCTGCCCGAGGAGACCGGCCCAGGACCCGTGGGGATCCTCGAGGCCGTCGAGACCGACGTCGAGGCGGTTTACGCCGTCGCGACGAACCCCGCTGCCGGGATGCCCGACGCCTCGCGTGCTCGAGCGCGCCTCGAGGATGTCTTCCTCGTGGTGCAGGATGCGTTTCACAGCGAGACCGTCGCGTACGCCGACGTCGTCCTCCCCGCGGCGACGTGGGGTGAGTCGAACGGGACGGTGATGAACATGGAACGCACCGTTTCGCGGGTGCGCCCGGCGACGGCGCCTCCACCGGGAGTGAAGTCCGACCTCGAGATCATCGGCGAGATCGCAACCCAGATTGCCCCCGGCCTGTTCGACACGAACCCGACGCCCGAAGCGATGTTCGACGAGTTCGTCGGCCTGACTGCGGGGACGCCGGCGGATTGTTCGGGACTCAGTTACGAGCGCCTGGACGCGGAGCTGGCCGTCCGCTGGCCGGCACCGGACGAACAGGCAGCTGGCGGCTATCGATACTACGAGGAGGCCAGTGACTCGAGTGAGGTCGAGAACTCCGACAGTGACTCGAGTGAGGGCCCGTCGTGGACCTTCCCCACCCCAACCGGAACCGCACGGTTCTCACAGGCAGTCTCGACGACTGCTGCCCTTCCGGAGCCGACTGACGACCGCTATCCGTTGACTCTCACGACGGCTCGTCAGCCGGACTCGTACAACACGGGTGTCAGAGGTCGGGAAGCCACCGTTGTCGCCCGTGTCAATCCGGAAACCGTTCGGGCAGCGGTCGGCGAGCTACCCGAGCGGGCAACCACCGAGACGGATGACGCAGACGAGACACCGCTACAGGCCCGGGTTCGCTCCCGGCGCGGAACCGTCGTGGTGCGACTCGAGAGTGAGACACACATCCCCGAGGGCGTCGTCTGGCTGCCGATTCACCATCCGGCGACGAACGAACTGACCGTGCCCGCCGTCGATCCACGGTCGAACGAACCGAACTACAAACAGTGTGCGGTGGCACTCGAGGGAGTCGATACGGCGGCTTCTGATGGGGCAACGGAATCGCCCCCGCGCTGAGGCTACGATACCAGAGTCAATCACACAGCCAGGGACCTCTCACGACGCGTCGCCGTTGTCGATCGCCGTCACGAAGCCATCCGCCGTCCGGGCGACGCCGACCGCACAGACCGGGTGTTCGAAGGACGCCTCGAGTGCCGTCGTCGCGGCGTCTTCAGCATGCTCCGGGCCCCACTCGTAGGGTTCGGGGCTGTCCGTTTCGTAGGTCGCCACCATCGTCGGTTCGTCGACGGTGTCGACGATGAGGGCATCCCGCCGGACGGTGCCGATCATGGCGGTTCCGTCAGCATCGATGGTCGCGGCGATCCGTGGCGTGTCGTACGCGTCTTTCTCGAAATCGAGCGCCAGCAGGGTGTTCGCGAGCGCGTCTCGAGCGGGATAGCCGAGTTCGAGTTTTTCGGCGATCGGATCGACGTGTGAGCCGTTGCCGAAGGCCACCGTCTCGCCCGCCGGCGTCTGGACCGTCCGCAAACAGTTGTATGCCACGTATGGGTTGTCCGTTTCCGGGGCGTCGGGCGTCGGGCCGACGGTCAGGGCGTCGTCACGGGCGGTGATCTGACGGTTCGGGAACGATCTGGAGGAGACGCGATAGGCGCCGAAGTCGGGGCCGACGACGACGAATCGTCCAACGTACATACGCGTTCGTGCGTATTTCGAGGGAAAATAGGTGTCGGTATACGCACGTTCGGACCACATTTGAGAAGGAGCGCCGAAACATCGACAGATGCCCGAAGCAGTGGGTCTCGGCGTCGAAACCCGACAGTCATAAATAGACCCCAGACAAAATTCGTGTTGCGCACAGACCCATGGGGTAGCGGCCAATCCTGAAGCCTTCTGGGGGCTTCGACCCAGGTTCGAATCCTGGTGGGTCTACTTTTCATCTCGAGCAATCCTCGAGCGCCCGTTACCGGTCTCCAGTGGAAATGAAGGGGTTCTACACACCCACCGCTGTCGGTGACGAGCACCAGAACGTTTAGGCCGTCCGACACCCTGCACACCCCTATGCAGCGGCGTTCGTTCATCGCAACGGTGGGAATCCTCTCGAGTGCCAGCCTCAGCGGGTGTCTGGACGCGCTTTCGGGCGACGGGGAGGAGGACTTCGAGACTGGCCAGTACGACGGCCGGGAGGTCCCATTGGCCCCACTCGAGACCGTATACGAGTGGTTCGAAGCCGATGACGCCCGGTTCGTCGATACCCGTGGCCCCGGCCAGTACGAAACGGCCCACATCGAGGGGGCTGTCTCGAGCCCACCGACGGACGACGCCACCCTCGAAAACGATCCAGTGAGCGAGTGGGGGACGGATACCCGGATCGTCACCTACTGTGATTGTCCCCACTCCCTCGCGGTGATGCGTGCCAGTCAGTACAAAGAAGCGGGTTACGACCGGGTGTACGCACTGGACGATGGCTTTCCGGCCTGGAAAGACGCCGAGTATCCAGTCGTCGAGGATGAGACGGCCGCACTCGAAGGGCACGAAATCGTGGGTGAGAGCGACCCGGCCAACGCCGGCGCGTACGTCTGGCTCACCACCGCGGACGGCCGCCAGACAGAGATCACCCAGGTCGAAGACGACGGCACGTTCACTCTGCTCGTCCGGTTTGCCGACATCGACGAGGACACACGGCTCTCGCTCGAGGGACCCGACCACGAGTACGAAGCCACCCTCGAAACGTTGACGACCGAGCGGGTTCGGGCCTGAGGGAGTTCATTTCTTTCGCCATGTATAGTCGCCTGCGTGACTGGCGAGTCACTTAGGAGCCTCGAGCCCGTATTATATTCGAATCGCCTCCCGACCGCCCACCCCATCCGACGCACCCATGAACACAACAGCGTCACCACCCACGTCACTGCCACTGCCTGCTACCGCCCGCCTCGAGGACCGCTCGGTCCGCGCTCGAGTCGAACCGATGTCGGTCCTGCC
>PUKM01000138.1 GCA_003552325.1 Natrialbaceae archaeon
GCCGCCGACGAACTGCGGGCGCTCGAGTACACGAACGATCGAGTCGGCCTCTGGGGGCTCTCCTATGGCGGCTATGCCGCCCTCCAACTGCCCGGCACCCACCCCGGTGCGTTCGACGTGACCGTCAACCTCGCTGGATTGGTCGACCTCGAGAACTATCACGAGTGGGCAACCGAGACGAAGTTCCCGGCGATTGGCTCGGCGGCGACGCGGGTGATCGGTGACCCACACGAGGCGAGCGAGCGATGGGCCGACGCCAGTCCGCTCACCCACATGGACGAATACGAGACGCCATTGTACAGTTTCCACGGCACGGCTGATCGCTACGTCAATATCGAACAGCAGGATCTGCTCGTCGACCGATTGCTCGACCTCGAGCCCGAGATCACGTGGGAGGTCGAATACTATCCGGACGAGGCCCACGTGTTTAGCAGGCAGGCGACGTGGCGACGAACCCTCACGAAGATGGAGGCGGCGTTCGATCGGCATCTGTACGACTATAGGGATTCGCGTCCGGATTCATAGATTCCGGCTGTCGAAACCGACATTGGGTACCAAAAGAGGAAGCCGACATTGTATGGTTGGCGACGCGAATCGCTATACACTCGTGTTGCAGTCACGGTTCGTGCTGAAGCCCCCGAACGATTCATACTGTCGGCTGTACGTTGTTCAAGATTTTCGCCACCCGGAGTAGGCGAGACTTTTCACACAGTTACAGCCGACAGTATCAGAACAGCCCGCGAAAGAGGACCACGGCCAGCACGCCACCCACCAAGGCGAGCAAAATGTTGTTCGACCGCCAGGCAATGACAGCAACGACAACGGCGGCGCCCCACTCGGCTGGTCCGGCGGCGGCCAGCTCCGGTCCGAGAATCGCGACGACGATGGCACCAGGCAAGACCGCGAGACCGGCCTCGAGGCGGTCGCTTACCTCGATACGGGACAGTAGCCAGAGGCCGCCGACCTTCGTGGCGTAGGTGACGATGGCCATGGCGGTAATGACGGCGACGACGAGTGGGTCGAGCGACAGGGCGCCCTCGAGGGTACTGAGAGGCATCGTTTTCGTTTCATCACTCATACCGAATCACCTCGAGTGTGGCCGCGGCGATACCACCAGCGAGAATGTACCATCGTCCCGGGAGGAGCGAGGCGGTGAGCAGAGCGGTGCCGAGAGAGACAACCCATGGGAGCAGTGTCGACCGCCCGTCCCAGAGTTCGGCGACGAGTGCGACGAAGACGGCGACCAGAATAAAGTCGAATCCATAGCGGGTGGGATCACCGATCACGCCACCCGCGAGTGCACCGAGTACAGTCGAGACAACCCAGAACGTCCAGATGGCGATGCCGCTTCCCAGCAGAAATGCGCCGCGCCCGCTGCCCGTTCTGAGATCCCGGATGGTGAGTGCCCAGTTCTCATCAGCCATCAGAAAGAGGCTGCCGTAGACCTGTTTCGGTGAGAGGTGGCTGAACCAGGGCTCGAGTGCTGCGCCCATGAGGGAGTAGCGGAGGTTGACGGCGAGGGTCGTGAAAACGATCGCGCCGATGGGTATCGGATCAGCCCAGAGTTCGACGGCGATGAGCTGTGAAGCGCCGGCGACGACCGTCGCACTCATCAGGGCCGCTTCGGCAACGCTCAGCCCCGCCTGATTGGCGATCACGCCAAAGGCAATACCGTAGCCGGCAACGCCAATCGCAACCGGCACACAAGTGAGAAACCCAATCTTCACTCCCTCGCGTGAGAAGGAGACGGGCGGAAACCCTACCGACTGACCTGACGACCGCGTGCTCTCCTCTGAGCATCCATCGGGAGTCGGTCCTGCCTCTGATCGCCGACTGTCCGCTCGCTCGTTGGTATCCGTCACAGACTCTCGAGCGAACGGAATAGTGGGGGACCTAAATCCGTCTCGGATCTCGAGTGCAACACACTACTCTGCAGACGTTCTTTTTCCATTGTCTGGTACCAATCACTTAGCTACTCTTCGGTCTCCACCCCGACAGCGACCCGTTCACCTTCGAGCAACGGTACGTTCTCGAGATCGTCCGCCGGTTCGAATCCGAAGACGGTCGCGTAGAAGGCGAACTCGGCCTCGAGCGCACGGGCCTGGTTGTCGGCGTCGCGAAAGCCGTGGCGTTCCTCGGGAAACTCGACGTAGGCGTAGGGCGTTTCGTTCCCAGCGAGGGCGTCGATCATGGTCGCTGCCTGGCTCGGTGGGACGACCTCGTCCTCGCCGCCCTGTAAGAGCAACAGTGGGGCGGTAATGCCGTCGGCGTTGTGAACCGGTGAGCGGTCACGGTAGGTCTCGCGAGCGTCGGGAAGCGGGCCGACGAGGCCGTCGAGATACCGCGATTCGAACTTGTGGGTGTCGGCGGCCAACCCCTCGAGGTCGGCCACGCCGTAGTAACTCGCGCCGGCGTCGAAGGTGTCGTCGTCGGCCAACGCAGCGAGGACGGCGTACCCGCCGGCACTGCCGCCGGAGATGGCCTGCCTGTCGGGGTCGACCAACCCCTCGCGGGCGGCGTATCGGGCAGCGTTGATGCAATCGAGGGTGTCCCGGACGCCCCACTGTCCCGCGAGTGCGTCGCGGTAGGCCCGACCGTACCCGGTCGAGCCCCGGTAGTTCACGTCGAGGACGGCGATACCGCGACTGGTGAAGTACTGCGTCGTGAGCGAGAGTGTCGCCGGGGAGCGACTCGTCGGGCCGCCGTGGACGGTGACGACGACGGGCGGGCGTTCCCCTGAGGGTGCGTCGACGTCGGGATTAGTGGGCGGGTAGAAGTGGGCGTAGGCCTCGGTCTCGTCGGCGTCGACGGCGTCCCCGGTCGGAAACGTGATCGGTTCGGGCTCGGCGAGATAGCCGGCCTCGAGCTCGAGGTCCATCGCCGTTCGGTAGCTGACTGGCTCGGGCTTCTCTCCGCCATCCCGTCCGCCGCTCGGTGTCCACGAAAAGACGGCTGTGGGTCTCGTCGGCTGCCCGCCAATGGCGGTGAGGGTTTCGCCGTTCGACCGCAGCGAGGCAGGCCCGTATGCGCTGAACGGCAGTTCAGGCTTGTGCAATGACCACGACTCACCGTCGTCCGACCGCTCGAGCAAACCCAACCACGAGCGCCCGTCCTCGATGACGAGGGTCGCGATTCGGCCATCCTCGAGGAACGCGTACGTCGACAGGCCGAAGACCCATTGCGGGACGCCGAACTCCATTTCAGCGGGGTAACAGTGCTCGAGGTCGCCACGACGTGGGTCGGTCCCGAGGCAGTAGAGATTCCACCAGCCGGTGCGATCAGACACGGCGTAGAGGCCATCGTCGGGATGCCACTGCGGATCGAAGACGGATTCCTCAGGCCCGCCCACGACCGTCTCGCTGCCCTCGAGTCGTGGTCCGTCCTCGAGGTGGCAGTCGGCGACCACCAGTTCGGTGCCGTCCCAGGGCATCCGCGGGTGATCCCAGCGCACATAGGCGAGTCGGGTTCCATCGGGGGAGGGCCGCGGGGCGGCATAAAAATCGTGGCCCTCCGCGATGATCGTCGGCTCGCCACCGGACTCGGGGATGGCGACGAGTTCGTTCCGCGGTTCGGGTTCGCCCTCGAGGTGACGTTCGCGGACAGCGTAGAGCCAGTCACCGTCCGGCGAACGCGCCATGTCGGCGTACCGATGACCGAGTGCGCTCGGTGGCTCGGGTGTGATGGGTGTTGGCTCACCAGCCTCTTCACCCTCAACCACCTGTCTGTACAGTCGTTGATCCTCGAGCGCGGCGAACCACACTATTCCGTCGGCAACGAGGAAGTCCCCGCCGCCGTACTGGTGGACGAGCGTGCGGACGTCGACGTCGTCGGGTGTGATGGCCTCGATAGCATCCGATTCCCCGAGTGAGCTCCGCATGATGACGCCTCGGCCACCCTCCGCGGGGCGGCGCTCGAGCCAGTAACACCAGTCGCCATCGAGCTGTACGTTCGCGAGTTGTCGGCCGCTCTCGGCGACGCGGTCGGCCTCGAGCGGTGATGGCCAGGCACCGTACGGTGTTGACATATCCCACGTGGGGTGGGGATAGTCATAAGTTTACGTCCTCCGTCGACCGGGTCGGCCGTGATGGTGGCGCGAAACCGCCCGACGGGGGAACGCTTATCCATGACCACGTTCGTCGTTCAGCTAGCATGGACGAACGCGACGTCGTGGCCGGTGGCGACACAGACGATAGTCATGGGTCCCGTGTGCCACCACCCCAGGGCTTCCTCGAGCAGGCGACGGTCACCGAGGACCCGCGGCCATCGTTCGAGAACAACTGGCCAGCGTGTTGGTCAGCCGCCGGTGACCTCCTCGAGTGGGACGACCCCTACGACGCGGTCCTGGAAGACGGTGAGCCACCGTTTTATGACTGGTTTCCCGGTGGGACGCTGAACGCCGCGTACAACTGTCTGGATCGCCACTTACACGCCGGCCGAAAGAACCGCGCGGCGATCCACTGGGAAGGGAAAGACGGGGAGCGCCGAACGTACACGTATCGAGACCTGTACGTGGAGGTCAACGAGTTCGCCGCCGGGTTACGGTCACTGGGTGTCGAAGAAGACGACGTCGTCACGATCTATCTACCGATGGTGCCCGAACTCCCGATCGCGATGCTCGCGTGTGCACGCATCGGGGCCCCACACTCGGTGGTCTTCGCGGGCCTCTCGGCCTCGGCGCTGGCGACGCGCATCGAGGCTGCGGGGAGTGCGTACCTGGTCACCTGTGACGGCTACTACCGGCGTGGGGATGCGTTCAACCAACAGCGGAAAGCCGAAAACGCGGTCCTCTCGGTCGACCACGACGTCGAAACGGTCGTCGTCGATCGCCTCGGCGAGGCGCTCCCACATGTCCTGGGCCGCGACCAGCACGATTACGACACGCTCGTCGAGGCACATGCCGGCGAGACGATCACCCCCGTTCCTCGTGAGAGTAACGATATGCTGTTCGTCATGTATACCTCGGGGACGACCGGGGAGCCAAAGGGTGTGGTCCACGGGACCGGCGGTTACCTCGCCTACGTCGCGTGGACGGCCCGAACAGTCCTCGATGTCACGCCCGAGGACACCTACTGGTGTGCGGCTGACATCGGCTGGATCACCGGCCACAGCTACATCGTCTACGGCCCGCTCGCACTCGGGACGACGACAGTCCTGTACGAGGGGACGCCGGACTATCCCGACCGTGATCGGCTTTGGGAACTCATCGAACGTCTGGCGGTCGATATCTTTTACACCGCCCCGACGGCCGTCCGGGCGTTCATGAAGTGGGGCACCGAATACCCCTCGAGACACGATCTCTCGAGTCTCCGCCTGCTGGGGACGGTCGGCGAGCCGATCAACCCGCGCGCCTGGCAGTGGTACTACGACCACATCGGCGGGGGCGAGTGCCCCATCGTCGACACCTGGTGGCAAACGGAGACGGGCGGCATGGCGATTTCGACGATTCCGGGCGTCGACGACATGCACCCTGGTGCAGCGGGAAAGCCACTGCCCGGGATCGGCGTCGACGTCGTCGGGCCGGACGGGACGGCGGTCGAGGCCGGTCAGACCGGCTACTTGACGCTAACTCGTCCCTGGCCTGGCATGGCAAAAACGCTGTACTCGGGGGACGATCGCTTCCTCCAGGAATACTGGCTCGCACACTCTGTCCCCGAGGCCGGTGACTGGCGATACGGAAGCGGTGACGCGGCCCGCGTCGACGAGGACGGCTACATCACGATCCTCGGCCGCGCCGACGACGTCCTCACTCTCGCCGGGCAACGGTTCAGCACGATGGAGATCGAAAGCGCGATCGTTGGCGTCGAAGGTGTCGCGGAGGCGGCCGTCGTCGTGGGGCCCGAGGGAGACGATGTCCATGCATACGTGAGTCTCGAGGGAGGAACCGAGCCCTCAGCGGCCCTCGAGCAGTCCGTCCTGGATCGCGTCGAACTGTCTATTGGTCGCTTTGCGCGTCCGCGACGAGTGGTGTTCACCCCCGAACTGCCGAAAACCCGCTCCGGAAAGATCATGCGCCGGCTCCTCGAGGACGTTACGAACGGCAAGCCATTGGGTGATACGAGCGCGCTCCGGAACCCCGAAATCGTCGGTGAGATTCGGTCGACGATCGACCAGGAATAGCCTTTCGCGGATTCTAGCACCACGAAATGAATGTCTCCGGTTTGGTTGATCAGTGGCTCTAATAGCTCACCAAACCTACCCTGAGGCCCTCGATAACACGTATATTTATATTCGCTGTATCCGAGAGACCGAAATATGGTATCGCGTCGGGACCGGCCACTCACTCCTCGGCAGTATCGACAGGTCCTGGACGCCGCCGACACGTACCGGGAGGCCCTGATCGTCCGCCTCTGTGGGGAAACCGGGATCCGACCGGCGGAACTCGCTGCGGTGACTCCCGGGGCAGTTCGGACCCTCGTCCACCACCCACCCAGATACGGCCTCGCTGTTCCGGATCCAACCGCCACGACGCCAGTGTCGGTGACAGACCGGGTGGCGTATCTGCCGACGGGCCTCGAGCGTTCGCTGCGACGGTACGCACAGAGCAATGGGGTCGGGGAGGCCGACCGACTCTTCCCCGTGACGCCCAGGCGGATTCAGATGGTCGTCGCCGAAGTGACGAGCCGTGCCGCCGACCGAGCGCGGGAACCGGCCCTCGAGAACGTCTCCTCGAGTGACCTCCGACAGTTTTTCGCGCGACGTGCACTGGCCGCCGACGTCAACCCCCGTGTGGTCAAAGCCGTCGGCGGCTGGCGCAGTTTCGAAGCGCTCGAGCCCTACTTGCCGGAACCGACGCCAGCCGAAATCGCCGGTGCATTCGAGTCGTTCGAACCCGGTGGTGGTGGCCTCGGTTCCCCCCTCGAAACCCCGGATGATACCCAGCCCGGCGACCGCACGGACAGGATCGCTGACGGGCGATTCCACCCGAACGCCCAGTCACCCACGTCGGACTCGTCACGCCCTCCCGAGGAGCCCACCGCGGCGCTCACCAAGTCGATCCTCGAGGCGTCCAGTCACGACGAAATCGAGCGCAAGGCCTGTGAGAGGGTGGTGGACGGCCGTTCGGTCGCGGCAATGATCGAACGCACCGGCTCAGAGACGACACGGAAACCGGTGACTGCCGTCGACGAGTTCCTCGAGGACCGGGAGGGGGCACTCGAGGCCCTTTCGGTGGCGCTCGAGGAGCGTGCCGTCGATGGGGCCACGGGTGAGCTGGAGTCACCGACAGACGGCGTCCAGGCCACGCCGTCGCCGACTGGCCCGACGGGAACTGTGGTGACTGTTCCGATCCAGTACAGCGATACCGTTTATGGCACCCTGGCTACCCTCGTCCCCGAGGAACGCTCGGGCACCGACTTCCGGACCTGGATCGGTACCGTCGGCTGGCAACTGGGCCACGCCATCGACGCGGTCAGACGACGCCGGCTCTTACACGCCGACAGCCGCCTCGAACTCGAGTTTACTTGCCGCGACGAGCGGGCCTTCCTCGCCGACGTGACCGGCCGACTCGGCTGTCGGATCACGCTCGATTCGCTGGTGTCACTCGACGACCGCACCCACCTCTCGTACATTCACCTCGAGGACGGCGATCCGGCGGACGTCTTCGAACGGGCGAGCGCGGACGATCGGGTTCGTGACTGCCGATTGATCGAGACTGCCGCCACCGGCAGCCGTCTCGAACTCCTTATCGGAGGGCAGTCTCCCGTGATCACGTTGCTCGAGTACGGGCTGACGGTCAGAGAGCTCGAGGCGCAGGATGGCCACATACGGATGACGGCCCAGGGGGCGAACGATATCGACGTTCGCACCGTTGTCGAGGGGTTGTGTGGGGCGTTCCCCGAGTCGGAACTCGTTGGCAAACGCTCGGTCGAACGACCCGTACAGACCGCCCAGTCGTTCCGCCAGGGGCTCGAGGCACGCCTGACTGACCGGCAGGAAGCAGCGCTCAGAGCGGCATACTTCGGTGGGTACTACGACTGGCCCCGGGAGAGCACTGCCGAGGAGGTCGCCGACGCGATGGGCATCTCCTCTCCAACCTTACACAACCACCTTCGGAAGGGGCAACAGGAACTGTTACGCACGTTTTTCGACGATCGAGCGGAGTGAGTATCCGGCCGACCTAACTGTCTAGAGTCGTCGCCGATGTCCCTGTTCTCGGGCCCCCTCGAGTCACAGTCCTCTCAGAAGGAGTACGTTTTTTCTGGCTATTCCGTCAAAAAAGTACATTTTTCACACCTGGTTTGGCAGAACGAAACCGGTTCACCCCCCATGGTCGTTCAATAATTTGGTACACCTAGAGGTTGTCTTTACTATCAATATCATACATTGGTGTACTATAGCATGACAGTGAACGAACCCGAACTCGAGGCGAGACTCGGAGACAGTGAGACGTACGACCCGCCAGCATCGTTCGTCGAGCAAGCGAACGTCAGCGATCCAGCTATTTACGAGGAGTTTGCCGAGAACTGGCCCGACTGCTGGGAACGGGCCGCCGACCTCCTCTCGTGGTTCGATGACTACGACACGGTCCTCGAGACGGATGATGCGCCACACTACCGGTGGTTCACCGGCGGGGAGTTGAACGCCTCGTACAACTGCCTCGACCGTCACGTCGAGGAGGGGTCAAAGAATCGGGCGGCGATCAAATGGGAAGGGGAGTTGGGTGAAACACGGACCTACACCTACGGTGATTTGCTGTACGAAGTCGAGGCGTTCGCCGCGGGACTGCGAGAGCTTGGCGTCGGAGAAGACGACGTGGTCACGCTCTATCTGCCGA
>PUKM01000211.1 GCA_003552325.1 Natrialbaceae archaeon
ACGAGCCGCGAACTCCTCCGGTTGCTCGACGTCCCCATCGTCGAAGCCCCGGCAGAAGGGGAGGCCCAGGCCGCACACATGGTCAAACGAGGTGACGCAGACTACGTGGGTTCTGAGGACTACGACGCCTTGCTCTTTGGCGCGCCTCTAACACTGCGCCAACTCACGAGCAAGGGCGACCCCGAACTGATGGACCTCGAGGCGACGCTCGAGACACACGACCTCACCCTCGAGCAGTTGATCGACGCGGCCATCCTCATTGGGACGGACTTCAACCCCGGCGTCCACGGCATCGGCCCAAAGACGGCGCTGAAAGCCATCGCCGAACACGGCGACCTCTGGAGCGTCCTCGAGGCTCGTGGCGACACCGTCGAACACGGTGACCGGGTCAGGGATCTGTTTCGCAACCCAAACGTCACCGACGACTACGACTTCTCGAGAACGCTCGAGCCCGATCTCGAGGCTGCCCGCGCCTACGTGGTCGACGAGTGGGCTGTCGATCCGGGCGAGGTCGAACGCGGCTTCGAGCGCATCGACTCGAGTGTGGTGCAGACGGGGCTCGACAAGTGGACCTAAGGGTGCAGAACGGCTAGCGACCCGAGTAACTCGCTCACTCTTCACCCATCTCGGCCCCGGAATCGTGGTCACTACACCTCGAGGGCGTTCCAGCAGCCGATCCGAGCTCGCTCCGGACGAGATCGACGGCCTCCCGAACCGCCCCGACGGCTGAGAGGTAGCCAGCCCCGACTGATGTTTTGAGTGCGAGTGCTGCACCTCCCGTGACCACCGAGGGGCCAACCTGGGCAACGGCGTCGTCGCCAACTGTCACGAGCCAGCCCGCCGAATCGAAACTGTACCCCTCGAGTCGGGGTTCGAAAATCCCGCCCTCGCGTTCGTACGCGACCAGGCGACTGATGTTCTCGGCGGCAGTGCGCGCTTCCCGAATCGCGGCCTGTGCACTGGCCGGGACGGCTTCCCCATCGGCGTCGATGACCCGTGCTGCGTCACCGAGGGCGAACGTCGCGTTGTCCAGGCGGAGGTCACGCCGGACGACCGGGCGGTCGCCATCGAGTGCACTCGAGCCCGCGATTCCGCCCGTCCAGACGAACAGGTCGGACGGGAGTTCCTCTGTGTTTCTGGGCTCATCCGTCCCTTCGACGGTCACGCTCCCGTCATCAGCACCGATCACTGCACTCCCAGTCCGAACCGTGACACCAGAGGCCTCGAGTGCGTCGTGCAGGGCCGCCTGGAGCTGGGTATCGAACAGCGGCGCAACTGAGTCCGTCTGTTCGAGGAGGGTGACGGAGGCACGGTCACTCGAGAGGTCGATGTTCGACTCCCGACAGCAGGCCGCGAGTTCGCCCGCGACCTGGACGCCGGAGAGGCCAGCCCCGCCGACGACCAGATGGGCCGTCTCCCCGCGGGCGAAGGCCTCGAACGCCTCGAGCATCCGTTCGCGAATCGCGTTGGCGTGTGCCAGTCGTTTGAGCGGGAGGGCGTGTTCGTCGACCCCCTCGATCCCATAGGTGGCGGTTTCAGCGCCGAGGCAGATCGCCGCGAAATCGTACTCGAGGGTGTCGCTGGTGGGCCCATCCCCGTCGTCGGAGTTGTCGGTTTCAGCCTCCGCTGACCGACGGTCTCCGGCATCGGAATCACCGACGTCGGCGAGGTGAATTCGGCGGTTCTCGCGGTCGATCCGGTCGATGCGCGCCACCCGGACGGTCGCCCGATCGGTCACTTCCTCGAGCGGAATCGTGATCCCATCGGCGAGAGCGGGCCGGCGGATAACCCGGTGGAGTTCGTGCTGGACGAGGTGATCCGGCTGATCGTTGATCAGCGTCAGGTCGGCGTCGACCGGCAGGTCTTCCTCGAGCAATCGAGTGAGAATTATCCCGGCGTAGCCCGCTCCGCAAACGACGACGTGCATACGCTGGCTAGGGACTCGTGGAATAAAGGTGTGCCCGCGTGCTCGGGCCTTGCCGGATTAGTCTCCCAACCCGCCTCAGAACAGGTGGTCGTCTTCGTCCTCGAGCAGCCGTGCAGGCCCGCCGACGCCCCAGGTCGTGGTGGACACGCCGGTGTCGGCGATGGCTTCCTCGACCCTTTCGGCGTGTTCTGCGGTCGTGTTGACGTAGACGCTCGCGCCGGTATCCGTCGAGAAGTACACCGGGATCCCTTCCTCCTCTCGGAGTTCGCGCACCTTGTTGAAAATGGCGAGCGTGGCTGGCTGCCAGTAGACCCATCCCTCGGGGCCGGTCATCGTCGTCGCCGCAAGGCTCAGCGAGTCGTGTTCGGCCAACTCGAAGGCCGTCTCGAAGTCGTCAGCGCGGAGCGCATCACGCATTTTCGCGATCTGGCCGTGGATGTGGGCGTTTCGGGCCTGGAACATGTGGCTGTCTGCGGCCTCGTCGTGGGCGTCTTCGGTTTCCTTGTGGTATGGAACGAGGCCGACGATGATCTTCAGCTCCTCGTGAAGATTGCTCGGGACGCGTCGAGATCGGCAATCCTCGTCGTTCATGCCGGTATACAGCTGGGAGAACGCGCCGGTAACCGAGCGGGCGGCCGACGCCGAGCCGACCCGGGCGATCGTCGAGATATCCTGCAGGGAGGCATCGAGTTCAGCGGCCTCGGCGAGGGCACGGGCAGCGGCCGCAAAGCCCGACGACGACGAGCCAAGGCCGACGTTCGAGGGGAAGCTGTTCTCGCTCTCGATCCGAACGGGGTAGACCGTGTGGGCTGCATCCGACATCCCGCGAGCCTTCTCGACGACGGCTTCGAGGCGTTCGAACCCGCGCCCCTCGAGTTCCTCACCGTCGACGACGTAGGTGTCCTCGTCGTAGTCCATCGAGAACTCGACGGTGGTTCGGGTGTGACTGGGGGCGGTGCAGACGCTGATACTGTCGTGATAGGGCAGTCGCTCACGGTCGTCACGCATCCCGTGGTACTTGATGAGTCCTTGGATCGGATGGGCCATCGCGGTCGCTTTCATACCCCCACAGGTGTGTGACGGCCGCTTAAAGGTCACGGCATCCGAGCGCGTTCGTTACTGGAACGCGGATTCGAGCGACTGTCGCCACGCCTCCGCTTCCGATATCGCTTCCTCGAGGTCGGCGATCCGGTCTTCGAGTCCCTCACGGTCGGCTTCGGCTACTTCGCGTTCGGCCTCGAGCGCCGCGCTGAGGTCGTCTTCCGTCGCTGTCAGGGCCGCTTGCAGGCCCGATTCGGTTGCTTCGACCCCATCCCAGACGGCCTCGATGTCGTCTGCGACCTCTGCCATCGACTCCTCGTGTGTCGTCGACACCTCCTCAAACCGGGTTTCAGTGTGTTCCTCGATGGCGTCGATTCGGTCCTCGAGCGTCGCCTTCAGGTCCTCGAACCGATCCTCGATGGTGGTTTCGAGCTGATCGAATCGCGAGTCGATCCCCGCTTCGAGGTCGTCGATCCGATCGTCGACCTCGTCGACCCTGGCTTCGTGTGCACCCTCCAGTGTGTGGACGGAGTCACCGACCGTTTCGAGTCGGTCACGCAATTTCCTCTGGCGCTCACGGATCGTTTCCAGGTCGCTTTCGGCAGTCTCGACTCTCGAGTCGACGATCTCGAGGTCAGCAGCGACCGTATCGACTGTCGCACCCAGCTCCGCGAAGGAATCCTCGAGTGAGTCACGGGCAGCCTCGAATGCCGTCTGCAGGTCGCCGACCGTCCCCGAGAGTGCCTCTAGCTCCGCTTCGAGCGTGACAGTCTTTTCGCCGACACAATCGATACGGGTGGTCAACGTCTCGTCCGTCTGCTCAAGTGCCGACGCCTGCCCCTCGAGGTCTTCGATGGTTTCGGTCGCTTCCTCGAGGTCCGTCTGGACACGGGCGAGGACCGTTTCGGCCGTTCCTTCGTCGTCGAGAAATGCGGCGAGCGCATCGGTGTAGGCACTGAGTTCGGTGAGTTCCGATTCGACGTGTTCGATCCGAACCTCGTTGCTGGTCGTGGTATCGAGGTTCAGGGCTCGCCGAAGTGCGTCCCGTTTAGCTCCCCCCTCGTCCGTTCTGAGTTCGGCGAGGAGTGCATCGAGGAGGTCCTCGTCGAACCGTGTGTACGATTCGTCCGGTATCTGTAGTGGCTCGTGTTCTGCTGTCATGTGCGATCTGTCCCCGCAGGCCTCGGCTGTGATCCCGTTCGGTAGCCGTCTCGAGGATGGCGTATCGAAAGACCACGACCACCCTGCAAACCGGACGTCCCACTGTCCGGCAGACTCCCCCCGGAGCCTTTTGTGTAGTGTTCATTTGTGACATGATAAAACTACTCACTGTTCCAACTTGTTGAAAACCAGTGTCCGAGCCACCGCACTCGGATTGGTGTCAGGGCCGCAACCTGCGGTCTGGTTGCGCAAGCCAGCGTGCGGATTTCGACTCGGGGAGCAACAGGCCGCCAAGGCCAACGGAACCTGTGTCCGTCTCGACTCGAGCGTCGACCCGAAGCGGGACACCAGGTCCGATGTCGTCGGTGCTGGCCGGTCGCTCGGTGGCCTCGAGGCCGATACCGCTGGTCATCACCTCGACCTCGTGGGGGCGAAAGCCGAACGCCTGGATTTCAGCCGCAAGGTCGCCCTCGAGGGCGGCCACGGTCGGCGGCTCGCCACTGGCCAGCACGCGCACTGACTCCAACCCGTGGGTGATGGCGACGTGGGCACGGCGTGTGGCTCCACCGTCTGGCTCCGCGATGAGCGTCCGACACAGAAACCCGTGATAGCCGGTTGGCTCTCGGACAGTCGTCGAAATGACGAGGGGCGTTGTCGGAGTGATCGCGTCCTCCCGAGTGGCGACCCCCTGCACAGACGTCCGGACCGGCATCACGTTCTCGTCGTACACCGCCCGCTCGAGCACCCGACACAGACTCGAGGGCGTCACGGGCTCTTCAGCCTCGTCGATCAGGATGTCGTGACCTTCCTCCCCGACGTCGATGGAAGCGCGTGCGAGGTGCTCCCGGACGCGCTCGATGCCGGTCGCTGCTGCCGCCTGGGCGGCTCCGACCCGTTCGATCTCCGACGGTGACTTTCGGAACCGACAACGCACGAGGATCGTACTCGAGGCCAGTTCACACCCGGCTTGCTCGAGGTAGAGCGCAGCGTCGTGTGGGATCGTCGCCGGAACGAGGAGGTGGCTGGACTCGAGGCGGGGTGCGACGCTGTCGAGGAGTGTCCGCGCAGGATGGTCGTTCCCTCCAGCCCGGACACGTTCGTTTGGGGCACACACAGCGTGCCACGTGTCGCCGTCGAACGCAAGCGCAAGTAGCGAGTTTCCCCGTTGAGTTGGCGTCTCGTCTCCATCCCCGTTCTCAGCCTGTGCGTATACCTGGTAGGCGTAGCGTACCGTCGGATCAGACACAGGCCCGACGATCACGAGTGCCGCTGCCTCCTGGCGCTCGAGTCGCTTTCGGATCCGTCCACAGATGGCGTCCACCTCGAGTGGTGGTGGGCGTGGCTTGCCTGAGCCTGCCGTCACGGCAACTCGACTTCGGCCTCTGCTTCCGTCTCTTTCTCAAGACGTTCGGACTCTGGCAACTGCGCCAGTTCGACCAGGTCCTCGAGGTCGGCTCCCGTTGGCTCGTTGTTGAGCAATACATCGATCGAGAGCGTTGGGGCCCCATCGACGAGGTTCTCGAGCAGCACGAGGCGTTCGCGGGCTCGAGACATACCGACGTAAAACACACGGCGTTCGTTATCGGTGAGGACGGGGACGGGCGAGGTCGTTTTTGTAAACTCCTCGACACCGGGGACGGCTTCGGGGTCGTCGACGGTCGCGACCATCTGCTCGACGACTTTCTCGGTCAGATCCGTGCCCATGAAGACGTGGTCGGCTTCACGACCTTTCGCGGAGTGGATCGTCCCCACGCGGACGCGGTCGGTGTCCATCCCTTCGTAGGTGCCAATCGCGAAGTACGCCTTGATCGATTTCTTCTGGAAGTTCGTCACTTTCCTGACCATGTCCGAGGCCGAGGCTGGTCCAGGCATGAACGGCGCGTACTCCATGATGACGTCCGCTGGAATCCGAAGGTCCTCGAGGTCTTCGATGTCTTCTGCTTCCTGGCGGTCGTCGATCTCATCGAAGAGGTCGTCGCGTTCGTTCGTGCCGAACGCCGAGTCCATAAGCATATCCGCGAGTCGCCGTGCCTCGAGGCCAGTGACGTCCTCGCCCTCGTCGATCGCTTCGACCGCCCGAACGTACTGGGTCAGGCGATCGGTCCACATCCGCTGGTCGGTCAACGCGGTGAACGGGATCCCTTCGGTGATGAACTCGTCGATGAACTGGAACATCTGATACCGGGCCCGGAACAACAGCATGATCGTGCCGTCGTCTTCGACGAGCGTCTGACGGACCATCCGAACGACGTCGAGCATCGATCGGTTCTGGTAGGCTTCGACCGCGCCACCCTCCTTGCGGGGGTTGAGGTCTTTGTCCTGACGGACGTCGATGTGGCGAATCTCCTGATTGACGGCGTTGAGCACGTTCGAGGGCAGTCGGTAGGAGTTCGGCAGGATGATGTCCTCATCGACCTGTTCGTCGAGCAACAGCGCCGGATCGGCACCCTGCCAGGAGTAGACGACCTGGTCGTCGTCACCGGCGATCAGTACCCGCTTGACGTGGGGGTTCCACTCCTCGTAGACGTCGTACTGGAGGGTCGTGATGTCCTGAAACTCGTCGATGATGAGGTAGTCGACGTTCGGCACGAGCGAGCGCTGTTTGACGCGCTCGAGCATGTCCGCGAACCCGATTTTCCCTTCCTGGCCTTTGTAGTTGCGCCAGGCACGAATCGACTCGGGGACGTCGATCCGGTCGTCGTCGGAGGGCCACGTCGGCGTGTATTTGTTCCCCTCTTGGGCGTTCGGATCGATTTCCGGCGGCAAACGGACTTCTTCGACGTCCCACTGAAATGGCACATCGTACCAGTCTGAGACCTCTCGGCGGGTCCGTTGGAGCCATTGACTCGTCGCAATGATCTTGTTCCCGATAGTCGTCGACCGGGCGGTTCGCCGGCCAGCCCCGCTGTACTCGTCTTCGTACTCGAGGCCGTAATCTTCACAGAAGGCCTCTTTGTCCTTCTCGCCGATGACGTCACCGCGTGAGAGGTCGAGCAGATCGTAGGCCTTCGCGTGCATCGTACAGACGTTGCCCTGGAGTGCTCGAGGGCTCTCGCCTAAGCGGTCAGCGAGTCGTTCGCGGATTTCCTGGGCTGCTGCTCGCGTGTATGAGACCACCAGAATATCGCGAAAGGTCACGTCGTCTTCGTCGAGAATCTCTTCGACGTGGTCGAGGAGTGCCGTCGTCTTCCCGCTGCCCGGACCACCAAATAATCGGGTGACCTGCGTCCCCGAGTCCGTCTCCGTTGTAGCCATTGTACCCTTTCAGGAACGCGACTCTCATAAGTCACGTGGGTTTCCGTCGCCTGTCCGGCTCTAGGCACCGATACTGTCGTCCCAATATAACGTCCCCGCAACTGCAGGGATGGCTTCTATATCCAATTTCGATGTCCGTGCCGTATGGTTCAGACAGAGACTCGACGACGATTCCTTGGTATCGCTGGCGTATTCGTGACGGCTGTTCTCGCCGGCTGTGGCGGCCCAGGGGAAGAAGAGGATGATCCAGCTGCGGACGACCCCGCCGACGATCCAGTCGATGACACCGAAGACGACGATATGGAAGACGACATGGACGACGAAGACGAGGACGATATGGACGACGAAGACGACGAAGACGCGTAAGGAACCCAATATCGAGGGGTCGACCCTCCTCGAGTGCGAATTACGAGTTCGAAACAGCCGTACTCGAGGGTCGGCTACGGGCTGTCAAAAGCAGCTTGAGCACCGATTCACTCGACGTGCGTCGAGTGACCGCGATCACCCCACATCGACGGCGCTGGCGGATACTCGAGCCGGCGATCAGTGTGTAGACCGTTCCAGTTGTGACTATAGCGAAAACGAGTTCGCGGGGTTCGTCACTGAATGTGCCCTTCACGCCGAAGTTGGTCGGCGTCTGCCCGTTCGTATCGCCAGGTAATATCGGCTTTTTCGTCCTGCCAGTCCCATGGCTCGACGAGTACGCCGTCGTCTTCGCGGATCCAGATCCGTTTTTGCATCTTCCCGGGGATTCGGGCGGTTCGCTCCTTCCCGTCCGCACAGCGTACGGTAACTCGATTTGCACCGAGCATGTTCGTGACGGTCGCAAAAACCTCGTCGTCATCTGGCATTCGAAGGTTTTTCCGACCACCCTCGTCGTCGCTCATATGCCGTGGATAGCTCTTGGGGGAGTTAAGCGTTTTTCGTTTTGAGACATCCACAGCCGCTCGTTCCTCGAGCGCGACCGTCACCCTCGTTCGGCCCGAATCGCCGTCCGGATCAGCCGTGCCAGCCCCAGTGTCGCCACGAAACACCCGACGAAGACGATTCCAACCAACAGAATAAAGCCCAGCGCTTGCGCCCCGAGTGCCCGGTGGTCGAGCAACGCCGACGTGAACTGGACGCCGAAGTACACGATGAGTCCCCCCGCCGCAATGCGAATCGCTGCCTGCCAGTAGGCACCGTACTCCTCCGGGGAGAGTTCCATACCACGAGATATTGGTTCGATGCAAAGAAGCCGTCGGTTGGATACTCGAGCCTCCAGACGCCTCCGTTCCTCAGTCGTTCCACCCAATGGGAGCGAACAGAACTCCTCGAGAGCGGTCAGACCGAACGGTGTCGGACGGCGACCAGTGTGAGGA
>PUKM01000147.1 GCA_003552325.1 Natrialbaceae archaeon
ACGTCGAGGACCATCTCGGCATCTTCGAAGTCGAGTAACTCGAGGGCTTCCGTTCGCATCTCCTCGTTCCAGATGAACGGATTGATCTGGTCGTACACCTGCGAGAGGTACTTGTAGAACAGCCGTGCCCGCGCTTTGTTCTCGAGAATACCCATTATCGTTGGGTTACCAGTCTGCGGTGATAGGTCTGTCCATCAGCGATGGGTTCGCCGGTGGGTTCTGCCCCGCGTTGCCGACTATCACGACTCGAAAGGGGTGTCGAACTCCTCAACGACTATCGCAACTACCTTATACGCGCTGGAGCAACTCTCGCGTGCTTAGAATATGCCGAGGCCAGAGGTTCTCAAACAGATCACGTCGGCGGAAGAAGAGGCCGACAAAATCGTCGCATTGGCAGAAGACGACCGCGACGAACGTATAGCCGAGGCCCGGGAACGCGCTGAGGAGATTCGCACGAATGCGGAAGCGGAGGCGCGAGCCCTCAAAGAGCGGGAGCTGGAAGCCGCTCGAGAGGAGATCGACGCCGAGTGTGAACGCGTGCTCCGGGAAGGAACACAGGAGCGGGAGGCCCTCGCTGACCGCGCCAAGACGCACGTTGGCGAGGTGACAGACCACGTCGTCGAACTGTTCCAGGAGGACGTCAATGCTCAGACCTGAACAGATGAGCAAGGTCTCGGTGACCGGCTCCAAGTCCGTCTTGGAACCGGTGATCGAGACGATCCACGAGTTGCACCTGGTGCACCTCTCGGATTACGACGGCTCTTGGCCGGGGTTCGAGAACGGCAACCCACTCGAGGGGGCTGACGACGCCTCCGAGAAACTCGTTACCGTCCGCGCACTCGAGAGTACGCTCAATCTCGAGGGGACAGCCGACTCGGGCACACTCGAAGACGGCTGGGAGGCTCGACTCGAGGAGATCCGGACGGAGGTCAACGAACTCGACGACAAACAGAGCGAGATTCGCGAACAGCGCCGACAGGTCGACGAACGCCTCGACCGGTTCGAGCCGTTCGCAGAACTCGGGATCGACCTCGACCTGCTGACGGGCTATGACTCCGTCGACGTGCTCGTCGGTGACGGCGACCTGGAGGCAGTCGAAGCCGCCCTCGCCGAGGACGACGGCATCGACGCCTTCGAGACCTTCACCGGCGGCGACGTCATCGCGATCGTCGCCGCCCCCGCAGACGGTGAACCCGAGGGCATCATCGACGACGCTCTCGTCGGCCTCGAGTTCACTCGGTATCCCGTTCCGGAAACCGACAAACACCCGGAACAGTACGTTGCCGACCTCGAGCGCGAGAAACGCGGCCTCGAGGCAGACCTCGACGAAATCGCCGTCGACTTAGAACAGATCAGACACGAACACGGCGACTTCCTGCTCGCGATCGAACACGCACTGACGATCGAAACTCAGCAGGCGGACGCCCCGTTGCAATTTGCAACCACCGAGCGGGCGTTCGTCGCCGAAGGCTGGATTCCAACCGAGGCCTACGATAACCTGGTCGCGGCGCTCAACGATGCCGTCGGCGACAGCGTCGAGATCGAAGAGCTCGAGCGCGCAGAGTACGAGGACGACGGCCATCACGACGACCATGCCGAGGAAGGCGACGGCGAGCACGCCGATGGTGAAAGCGACGACGCCGAGGCCGAACCGCAACCGGTGAAGGCCGCAACTGATGGCGGACGTGCTGGGGCCGCTGGCGCTGGCGGCGGTGTCAGTGCCGCCGACTACGGTGACGAGACGCTCACCATGGACGACCAGCCGCCGGTCATCCTGAACAACCTGACGCCAGCAAAGCCGTTCGAGTTGCTGGTAAAGATGGTGAGCCAGCCCAAATACAGTGAACTCGATCCCACCTTGTTGATCTTCCTGACGTACCCGTTCGCGTTCGGGTTCATGATCGGGGACATCGGCTACGGGATCCTCTACATGCTGATGGGCTGGGGCTGCTGGAAAGTCTTCGACTCTGACGCCGGGAAGGCACTCGGGACCATCGGTATCTGGGCCGGTGTCTTCACCATCGTCTTCGGCTGGCTGTACGACGACATCTTCGGCGTTCACATGGTCGATTTCGTTCCGGAAGGTATCTACGGGTTCTTCGAACTCGCCGGTGCCGGCGTGTTGACCAAAGGCCTCCAGACGACCGAGTGGGCGCTCCTGTGGATCATCCTCAGCCTGCTCTTCGGTATCGTCCACCTGAACACGGGCCTCGTGCTCGGTTTCATCAACGAGTTGAGCCACGGGATCAAAGCCGCCGTCTACGAGAAACTCTCGTGGATCCTGACGATGAACGGCCTGTTCCTCTGGATTTTCGCCCACGGCGATGGCGGCAGCTTCGACCACGGGATCGGCGCACTGCCCGAAGACCTCGCATTTTCGGCGTACAAACCGGAGTTCCTCGTCGGCACGACCGAAGAGGCCGTGCTCTACGAGTTCTTTGGCTTCGCCGGTTTGCCCGAAATCGTCGGTGCCATCGGCCTCGCGATGTTCATTGTCGGCTTCGTCCTCGTCGCAATCGGTGAGGGGATTGCCGGGGTCTTCGAAACGCCAGCGTACGCCTTCGGACACGTCCTCTCGTACCTCCGGATGGTCGCTGTCTTGCTCGCCAAGGGTGGGATGGCGTTCGCCGTCAACCTGCTCGTATTCGGTGCCTGGGACAGCGACGACGGCTACACCAACTTCGCGCTGTTCGAGGAACCCGGTGCTGCAGACGGTGACGTCGCCTTCGAGGGACTCCTCTGGCTCGGCCTGAACGCCGACTTCATCCTCGTGACGATCATCTTCCTGCTCCTCGCTGTGGTCGTCTTCGTCTTCGGCCACATCCTCGTCTTGCTGCTCGGCATCACCGCGGCGGGCATTCAGATGCTCCGTCTCGAGTACGTCGAGTTCTTCGGCAAGTTCTACGAGGGCGGCGGCGAGGAGTACGATCCGTTCGGTGAGGATGGCGCGATCGAGAGCCAACCACAGAATCAGCCGGCAGACTGACTGCACTCGAGCCCGCATTCGGGTTTGGTGACAGCTTCCGTTCGATGCGATACCCCCGTAGTGAGTACGCTGTCTCGGCTGAAATCGGGTGTCACAGTGTATCTCGCTCGAGTTCTTTCGAGAGTTTTATAGGGGGCGCAACGACAGATACGCTTGTTCGGACGTTAAATCCACCAGCAGATATTACCAATCATGATCGAACAAGGACCCGAAATCGCGCAGATTGCACTGGAAGCCGCCGAAACGAATGAATTCGATGAACAGGTCGCTGGCCACTACGCCAACGCCGCTGCCGCAATCGGTGTCGGGCTGGCCGCCCTCGCCGCAGGGTATGCAGAGCGAGGTATCGGTGCCGCCGCCGTCGGCGCGATCGCCGAAGACGATGACATGTTCGCACCTGGCCTGATCATGACCGTGCTGCCTGAGACACTGGTCATTTTCGCGATCGTCGTCATTTTCCTGGTCTAAACGACCACCCCTCTCACCAATGAGTTTGGATACCGTCGTCGAAGACATTAGAGAAGAAGCCCACGCGCGTGCGGAGGAGATACGCGCCGAGGGGGACGCTCGCGCTGCAGCAATTATCGAGGCGGCCGAAGACGACGCCGAGGAAATCCTCGAGACCGCAGAGCGCGACGTCAACCGTGAGATCGAGCAGTTGCGAGAGCAGCGACTCTCCAGTGCCAAACTGGAGGCGAAACAAGAACGCCTGGAGGCCCGCCGTGACGTCCTCGCGACCGTCCATGAAGAGGTCGAAAACGAGCTCGCAACCCTCGAGGGTGACGACCGTGAAACGCTCACTCGTTCGCTGCTCGAGGCAGCCAGCACGGAGTACGACGAGGGAGACACCGTCTCCGTCTACGGCCGTGGCGACGACAAGGCCCTCATCGAGTCGATCCTCGAGGACAGCGCGTACGACGGCTACAGCTACGCCGGCGAGTACGACTGCCTCGGCGGCGTCGTCGTCGAGAGCGAACAGTCGCGCGTCCGGGTCAACAACACCTTCGATTCGGTCCTCGAGACCGTCTGGGAGGAGAACCTCCGGGAGATCAGCGAACAACTCTTCGAACAATGAGCACAGGCACCTCCAATCCGGAGTACGTCAACGCTCGCGTGCGGTCACGTCGAGCCTCGTTGTTCGCCGAAGAGGATTACCGCAAACTGATCCGGATGGGACCGAGCGGCATCGCCCGGTTCATGGAGGAGACGGAGTACGACCGAGAGATCAACGAGCTCGGCGCTCGGTTTTCCGGCGTCGACCTGATCGAGTACGCGCTCAACCGAAATTTGGCGCGACACTTCGACGACCTCCTCGAGTGGTCAAACGGGAAAGTCTACGACCGGATCGCTCGCTACCTCCGGAAGTTCGACGTCTGGAACCTGAAGACGATTTTCCGCGGGATTTACACCGATAGCCCGGCCGAGACGATCCAGACGGATCTCATCCGTGCCGGTGAGTTGCCCGACTCAACGCTCGACCGTTTGCTCGAAGTCGACCAGATCGAAGACGCGATCGACGTCCTCGCTGGGACACAGTTTTACGATGCCCTGAGCGAGGCCTTCGACGTCTACGAGGAGACCGGCGCACTGGTGCCACTCGAGAACGCACTCGACCGTGAGTTCTACGAGCACCTCCTCGACGACCTGGGGCGACCACAGGAAGGACCAAACGCACTCTACGTCGAGTTCTTACAGGCTGAAATCGATTTCCTGAACGCCCGGAACGCGCTCCGGCTCGCCCGCAGTGGCGCAGACCTCGACCCAGCGGAGTACTACATCGAAGGCGGCGTGTTGTTCAGTCGGTCACAACTCAACCGGTTGGTGACGGATTACGACGAACTCGTCGATCACATCGCCGACAACAAACGCTACGGTGACCGCCTCTCGAGTGCGCTCGACAAGCTTCGCGATGCAGAGAGTCTGATCCAGTTCGAACACGCACTGGACGCAGCCTTACTCGAGTACGCCGACACCCTTTCCAGTATCTATCCCGTCTCTATTTCCGCGGTCCTCTCGTACATCCTCGCGAAGGAACGAGAGGTCGAGAACATCCGCGCAATCGCTCGCGGACGGGAAGTCGGCCTCAGCGAAACCGAGATCGAAGAAGAGCTGGTGATCCTATGAGCCAGGACAACCGAGGCCAAGAAATCGCGGTCGTCGGCAGCCCCGAGTTCACGACGGGCTTTCGACTGGCCGGTGTCAGAGAGTTCGCGAACGTCGACGACGACGAGAAACCCGAGGCACTCGACGACGCCGTCACTGGCGTCCTCGAGGACGACGGCATCGGAATCGTCGTCATGCACGAAGGCGACCTCGAGTATCTCTCTCGCAACGTGCGGTCGAACGTCGAAACGAGCGTCGAACCGGTCGTCGTCACCATCGGCAGCGGAGCCAGTGGTGGTGGAGGCCTGCGAGACCAGATCAAACGCGCCATCGGGATCGACCTGATGGACGAGGATGCGGACGAAGACAGTGAGTAACCTATGAGCCAAGCAGAACTAGAATCCGTCGACGAAGACGGTGTAATCGAAAGCGTGAGCGGTCCTGTCGTGACCGCCACGGACCTCGACGCCCGGATGAACGACGTCGTCTACGTCGGTGAGGAAGGGCTGATGGGAGAGGTCATCGAGATCGAAGGGAACCTGACCACGATTCAGGTGTACGAGGAAACCTCCGGCGTCGGTCCCGGCGAACCCGTGATGAACACGGGCGAACCGCTGAGCGTCGACCTGGGTCCAGGCCTGCTCGACACCATCTACGACGGTGTCCAGCGCCCGCTCGACGAACTCGAGGAGAAGATGAACTCCGCGTTCCTCGACCGCGGGGTCGACGCCCCGGGGATCGACCTCGAGGCGACCTGGGAGTTTACCCCGACCGTCGAAGCAGGTGACGAGGTCGAACCCGGTGACGTCATCGGTGAGGTCCCGGAAACCGAGAGCATCACTCACAAGGTGATGGTTCCGCCGGACGTCGACGGTGGCGAAATCGACACCATCGAAGCGGGGACGTTCACGGTCGAAGAGACCGTCGCAACCCTCGATTCGGGCGAGGAGATTTCGATGCACCAGGAGTGGCCCGTCCGCTCCGCCCGCCCGGCAGCCGAAAAGCAGACGCCGACGATCCCACTCGTCTCCGGACAGCGTGTCCAGGACGGGCTGTTCCCGATCGCCAAAGGCGGAACGGCCGCGATTCCCGGCCCGTTCGGCTCGGGTAAAACCGTTACCCAGCACCAGCTTGCGAAGTGGTCTGACGCGGACATCGTTGTCTACGTCGGCTGTGGTGAGCGTGGGAACGAGATGACCGAAGTGATCGAGGACTTCCCGGAACTCGAGGACCCCAAGACGGGGAAACCGCTGATGAGCCGGACGTGCCTCATCGCGAACACCTCGAACATGCCCGTCGCCGCGCGTGAATCCTGCATTTACACGGGAATCACCATCGCGGAGTACTTCCGAGACATGGGCTACGACGTCGCGCTGATGGCCGACTCCACCTCGCGGTGGGCAGAGGCCATGCGTGAAATCTCGAGCCGTCTCGAGGAGATGCCTGGTGAGGAAGGATACCCAGCATACCTTTCGGCCTCGCTTTCCGAGTTCTACGAGCGTGCCGGACTGTTCGAGAACATCAACGGCACCGAGGGGTCGGTGTCGGTTATCGGGGCCGTCTCGCCACCCGGCGGTGACTTCTCCGAGCCAGTGACCCAGAACACCCTGCGTATCGTCAAGACCTTCTGGGCGCTGGACGCGGATCTGGCCGAACGGCGACACTTCCCATCGATCAACTGGAACGAGTCGTACTCGCTGTATCGCCAGCAACTCGACCCCTGGTTCCGCGACAACGTCGCCGAGGACTACCCCGAGGTCCGCCAGTGGGGTGTCGACGTGCTCGACGAGGAGGACGAACTCCAAGAGATCGTCCAACTGGTCGGGAAAGACGCCCTGCCGGAAGACCAGCAGCTGACCCTCGAGGTCGCACGTTACCTGCGTGAAGCCTGGCTCCAGCAGAACGCGTTCCACGACGTGGACACCTTCTGCCCACCGGAGAAGACCTACCGGATGCTCCAGGCGATCAAGACGTTCAACGACGAGGCGTTCAACGCGCTGGACGCTGGCGTCCCAGTCGACGAAATCCAGGACGTCACGGCTGCCCCACGGCTCAACCGGATGGGGACGGCCGAGGAGTGGGACGAATTCATCGACGAACTCGAGGCAGACCTCGAATCACAGATCAGAGACCTCTACTAGCACCCGCAAATCATGAAAGAATATCAACCCATCACGGAAATCAGCGGTCCGCTGGTATTCGCCGAGGTCGACGAACCCGTCGGGTACGACGAGATCGTCGAAATCGAGACCGAAACCGGCGAGACCCTGCGCGGACAGGTACTCGAATCGAGCGACGGACTGGTCTCGATCCAGGTGTTCGAGGGGACGGGCGGCATCGACCGCAACGCCTCCGTTCGCTTCCTGGGCGAGACGATGAAGATGCCCGTCACCGAGGACCTCCTCGGACGGGTCCTCGACGGCTCCGGAAACCCGATCGACGGCGGCCCGGACATCGTGCCCGATGAGCGTCGGGACATCGTCGGGGCAGCGATCAATCCCTACTCGCGTGAGTACCCCGAGGAGTTCATCCAGACGGGTGTGTCGGCGATCGACGGCATGAATACGCTCGTGCGTGGCCAGAAACTGCCGATTTTCTCGGGTTCAGGGCTGCCCCACAACGACCTGGCACTGCAGATTGCCCGACAGGCGACGGTGCCGGAAGAAGACGACGGGGACGGCGACGATGATGAGGACGGCTCGGAATTCGCGGTCATCTTCGGCGCCATGGGAATTACCCAGGAAGAGGCAAACGAGTTCATGCAGGACTTCGAGCGCACGGGCGCACTCGAGCGCTCGGTCGTCTTCATGAACCTCGCGGACGACCCCGCAGTCGAGCGGACGGTCACCCCGCGTCTGGCGCTGACCACGGCGGAGGACCTGGCGTTCGACAAGGGATACCACGTCCTGGTCATCCTGACGGACATCACGAACTACTGTGAAGCGCTGCGTGAGATCGGTGCCGCCCGTGAGGAGGTGCCCGGTCGACGTGGGTATCCCGGGTACATGTACACCGACCTGGCCCAGCTGTACGAGCGGGCAGGCCGCATCGAGGGCCGTGAAGGATCGGTCACCCAGATTCCGATTCTGACGATGCCCTCGGACGACATCACCCACCCGATTCCCGATCTGACTGGCTACATTACGGAAGGCCAGATCATCGTCGACCGATCGCTGAACAGCCAGGGGATCGAACCACCGATCAACGTGTTGCCGAGCCTCTCACGGCTGATGGACGACGGTATCGGCGAGGGCTTGACGCGTGGAGACCACGCCGACGTCTCCGACCAGCTCTATGCCGCCTACGCAGAGGGTGAGGACCTGCGTGACCTCGTGAACATCGTCGGCCGGGAAGCGCTGACCGAGCGAGACAACAAGTTCCTCGACTTCGCCGAACGCTTCGAAAACGAGTTCATCGAGCAGGGCTACGGGACGAACCGGGCCATCGA
>PUKM01000235.1 GCA_003552325.1 Natrialbaceae archaeon
CAAATCTGATAATCAGCGGCCCATAGAACCCCTACAGCGGCCCCTTGAAGGGCCGCAGTCTGCCACTTTCCAAAATCGCCACCCAACCCGAGGCAACTTTGTTTTAGTCCGCCCATCTGCCCACGTACTGGGAACCGGGCTATTCGTGACTGAATCGAACCTCGCGCGCACCTTCGACGGCGGGACCGACGATGACGCCGCCCAGGCCCTCGAGCAGTACGGAAAAACCACTTGCGACGCCAGTCAACACGACGCCGGTTCAGGAGCCACTTCGAGCGCCCTGAATCTCCCTCGCTCGAGGCTCCGAACCTAGATCGACGACGGGGCCCCCGATGCCGTCACCTGTATCGAACGCGCTCGAGCGAATCGCCCACACCGTCGAAAAGGCTGGCTGTGACTCGAAGGAGTTCACCATCTCACTCGATGAGGATCGGATCTCGCCGAACGAAAGACAGGCAACAGCCGATACCACAGTGGCGGGGACACGGGAACCCAAACGAGGGAGGGGATTTTCTCATCCAGAACATACTGGTCTATTCTAATGTTCCCTGTGTATGAACGAAGGCGTACTGGACGTATGCGCGAGGCTACCCAAGCTGAGGTTACGGATGCGATCGAAGCACTCGAGCAAGCCGAACGCGAGGACGAAATCGTCGTCGCTGAGGATCACGTCTCGAGTGAGTCGTGACGTCTACAGAGTGGATGTAGCGGCAGAACAGTGGTTTGGATGGCGAACACTGCCACAAAGCATACAGTGGCTCCTACAGTGTTCCCACCTGACGCGGGGTAAGGTCTGTCGTTGCCACGCAGCCTTCCCACCGCCATTATCGGTCCCCGCGTCGCTTTACACACTCGAGCGCGTGCTTCGTCCGATCACCGGGCTCAAGCGAGGTCAGTCGCCGAGGCGTCAGCGATCGCTGTGACGAGTTCGTCAACTCGAGGTGAGGCGCCGGTGGCCCGCTCGCCGGTGAGATTCGCCGCGAGGACGGCGAAACTGGTCACGGGAGTCCCGTCGTCGGCTTCGACGACGCCTGCTAAGCAAGTGACGCCACGAAGGGACCCGCTTTTCGCTCGGATCGTCGCCTCGACGTCGCCTAACCGGTTTCGAACGGTCCCCTCCTCGCCTGCAATCGGGATCGTTTCCTGAAAGGTCTCGCCCCACTCGTGGTCCAGTCCCCACTCGATCATCGCGACGACGTCACGCGCCGAGGCGAGGTTGTGTCTCGAGAGGCCGGAGCCATCGCGGAGCTGGGCGGTTTCTGCGCCAGCGTCGGCCAGTCTGGTGGCGAGTTGGTCCTCCCAGTTCAACCAGGTTCCAGTCCCGGCCTCCTCGTAACTGACGGTCCGTGCGACGTTCTCCGCCACCATGTTGTACGACCAGTCGTTGAGGTCGTCGGTGATCGCCGACAGTGAACGTGACTCGTGGGTGGCGAGTGAGTCCGCCAACTCGAGGGGCTCAGTGGCGAGTGTGATCTCCGGTCGGCCTTCCCCGCGTGTGTTGAACTCGACGCCTTCGTTCTCGAGAGCGCGAGCGAAGACTGCCGCGGCGTGTTCGTTTGGTGTCCCGACCGGGACGGCGGCCGTCGCTTCATCGTCCGGTTCGATCCGCCCGGCGATTTCGACGGTGTTCGTCCAGTGGTCGGACGTTCCAATCGTCACGAACCGATCGTCGTCGACACACTCGAGCGAATTCTCGACGTCGAACAGGCCGGAGTCAGGCTCGAGGTCGACCTCGAGCTCACAATCGTCGCCATCTCGGGTAACGGTGACGGTGACCTGGTTCCGATCGGCCATCAGTGCTGAACTCTTCGCACCATAGGCCGCGGTTGTGTCCCCGACGGTCCACGCCGGGCCGTGTTCACCATCGTCGAACACCGACACGTCGACGACGATTGGACCGCGAACGCGGTCGACGTGGGCAGCGACCGTCGCGGCGAGGTCCCGAAGGTCATCGGCCGTGAGGTCAGGATCTCCCGAGGCAATAATGCCGAGCGACTCGACCTGTCCGGGGGCGTTGTGATCCTCGAGTATCCCAACGGTTGTTTCGTACCGGTAGTCGGGGCCGAGGGCGTCGAAGGCGGCAGCAGTGGTCACGACTTTCGCGGTCGAGGCGAGTGGGACAGGTCGGCGTGAGCCACTGTCCAGCAGCGTCTCGCCGCTTTCGAGGTCGCGTGCAAAGGCACTGATCGCTGCTTCCTCGAGGTGGTCGAACACCGAACCGGCATCGACTGGTGGCGCTTCGGTATCCGTTGCGTCGGTCGGCTGGGTGGTGACACCGCCAACGCCGAGTGTAATCCCTGTCATCTGTACGAATCGCCGACGATTCAGTTCTAGTGTCTTGAACATCGTGTGGGTTGCTTTTACTAAGTAGAGGATTAATACCATAATCTAGCATACTATATTTGAACGCGTCTCGGGTGTTTTATACATACTATTGTGGGACTTCGAGACGTTCCGACCGGCAATTAATTCCGCCGGAAGATACATATAAATCGACTTAGAAGGATTCAGGGAGCGATGGGTGTTGACGAGAGTGGCTGTCAGAGTGCGCGAATAGAAACCTACCAGACTCGTCGGCACGGAATTATCAAAGTTGGTAATTATCACATGAACTTTTTGAAGGGTGCACAAGTGGTGAAGGACAATGGCTACTGAGGAGGCTGAGCACACACCTGCCGACGAGACGGGGACGTCGGTTGGGGCGGCTGAATCGGGAAATGCTTCTGAGACGGGCACGTCGAACGCGCGCGTCGGTTCGTACTCGTGGGCGGATTTTATGGAAGAGTACGGATACGGCGACGAAATCGATATTTTGTATCCACATGGCACGAGCGGCCCCGACGATCAGCTAGGACTTGATCCCGATGAGTCGGCACGGACGACGGCTCCCACAGGTGCGGACTGGGAGCGTGTGGAGTTCGATCCCACCCCGTTCTTGGGGTATCACCCCGACGAACTCCCCGAACTGATCGGTGACGTGTTCAAGCCAAATGCGGAATTTCTCCACGACATTTTCCGTAAATACGTCGATCCAGAAACGACACCCGTGATCAAGGGCTTTTACACCTGGGAACACTACAAGTGGGAGTTTTATTACGACGACGACGGGTCTCGCCCTCGAGACAGTGCCGGCGAAATCGAGCCCTTCGATCGGGAAGCGGCACTCGGATTCGACCCCGAGAGCATAGCGGACAGACTCACGGCAGGAACGAACGCCGCCATGGAACTCGACGACGTGATCGAGGATCGGACGGTCAACGTCAACGAGGATCTCGACGAGGACAAGTTCTTTTCGACTGCTGCAGGCGGCACGACCGTCACGAACCGGTACGACCTCGAGAAGGCGGTTCCGATGGAGAAGAAACTCCATTTCAACGAGGTAGAACGCTACTGGGTCAACAAACCGTACTCGTTCGTCATCATCTTCCATTCGGAAAAGGAAAACGAAAAGAAGTACTACGCGGTTGAGCCGTACTTCAACGAGATCGAAGAGGATATCCAGAAGTTCCTCGGCGGGAAACTTCGAACCGCGATCAAGTACTCCGACGACGGGATCAAACACACCGCAGACGAGGAGGGCCGGCGGGAAGTCATCGAAGAGGAAACGCGACGACTCCTCAAACGCTACGATTTGTTCGATAAGCGAAGTGGAAAGACTGAAAAAGGCCTCATAGAAACGCTTCGAACGCTCCTCGAGGACGACGACGAACACGCCGATACCGGGACGTACCAACTCGAGGGGCTCAAAACGCGACCGGAGCCGGCGATCCTGGCTGATGACCCGGACACGCTCACTGAATACCAGGTCGAAAAGCTGCTGTACGTGCTCAAACGGAACTTCCTCGGATACGAACTGATCGACCCGATCAAACACGACATCAACGTCGAGGATATCTCCTGTGACGGGTACAACTCGCCGGTGTTCGTCTATCACTCGGGGTACGAACAGATCATCTCCAACATCTACCACGGAAAGGAGGAGCTCGACGATTTCGTCATCAAACTGGCTCAGCGATCTGGGAAGGGGATCAGTAAACGACTCCCACAGGTTGACACCACCCTCCCGGACGGATCGCGGGCCCAACTCACCCTGGGCGAGGAGGTGTCCGATCACGGGACGAATTACACGATCCGACAGTTCAAAGACGTCCCGTTCACGCCAATCGACCTCATCAACTGGAACACGTTTAGCCTCGATGAGATGGCGTTCCTTTGGCTGGCTATCGAGAATCACAAAAGTCTGATCTTTGCCGGCGGAACGGCATCCGGAAAGACGACCAGTCTCAACGCAGTCTCGCTCTTTATCCCAAGTAACACGAAGATCGTCTCGATCGAGGACACGCGGGAAGTCGAGCTCCCCCAACGGAACTGGATCGCCAGCGTCACCCGCCCCTCGTTCTCGGACGACGACCAGGGTGACGTCGACGAGTTCGACTTACTCGAGGCTGCACTGCGTCAGCGACCGGACTACATCGTGATGGGTGAGATTCGTGGTGAAGAGGGCCGGACCCTGTTCCAGGTGATGTCGACGGGCCACACCACCTACACCACGTTCCACGCCGATTCGGTCGATGAAGTGCTTAAGCGGTTCACGACCGACCCGATCAACGTCTCGAAGACGATGTTTACGGCGCTCGACCTGGTCTCGATCCAGACCCAGACCCGAGTCCAGGGGCAAAAGGTTCGCCGAAACAAATCGCTGACTGAGATCAACCACTACGAGGCCGAACACGACGAGATCAACGTCCAGGACGTCTACCAGTGGCAGGCGGAAACGGACGAGTACCTCAAGATGGGGGAGTCGAATACGTTAGAAGAGATCAAATTCGACCGCGGGTGGAGCGACGAGAAACTCGAGGAGGAACTGTTCAAACGGCAGTTGATCCTCGCGTACCTGATCAAGAACGATCTCAACACCTACGCAGAGGTTGCCGCAACGGTTCAGGCGTTCATCAACGACCCCGACACCATCCTTACGCTGGTCGCCAACGATCGCTTAGAACAGAGCCTCACTGACTTACGTGAGATGGAGAGTGTCCTGATCGACGTCGATCCCGAGAAAGAAGCGCTCGTCCCCAGACCGGACTCGACGAGTGAAACCTACAACCTCTCGACGGATATCCTCGAACGGGCCGAGGAATCGCTCTTCGACGAGTACCGTGGAAAGGTCCCCACCGGATTGGCAAGCGCACTCGGCGACGTCGAGACTGCGGATCCGATCGAAGTCGACCGTGCAGACGCCGACGAGTTCGACTTTGGCGGGAACGTCGATGATACGATCGGTGGCGACGCCTTGGACTTCGGTGATAGCTCGGGTGAGTTTGGCTTCGACACCGCGGACACGCCGGCCTGGCTCGACGACGATGGTGGGTTCGAAATCGGTGACGAGGCGTCGGCCGATGCCACCGGTGGTGGGACAACAGCCGAGGATTCAACTGGCGAGACACCGGCTCCAGCCCCCGCTTCGAAACCTGGAACAGACGCCGACGCAGCCGAACCAGACCAGCCGCCAGCGCTCGAGGATGGATCGGCGTCGGCGGAGTCAGCGGTTGGCCACGTTGCTGACGATGGATCACCGGAATCCACTCGTCCCGAGAGTGATGGCGTCGAACCGACAAAAGCACTCAGTGAGGATGTTGGGGCGGCCGAATCAACGACTGAAACGAATCGGACAGCATCCTCGAGTGAGGATGGTGGACTCTTCGATGGACCGGCGACGGTCGAAGGGGGTGACGAGGCCGAATCTAGTACCGAGACCAACACCGGGAGCGACGGCGAAACAGACGAATTCGTCGGACTCTTTTCGGATATGGGTTCGACGCTCGATGATCTCGAGGCAACGTCTGACGTGACCGAGGAGCAACCGACGACGGCCGATGATGAAAACACCGGCCCTGACACCTCTGATTTCGACACGATGTTCCCCGATCGTGATCTCGATACCATCTTCGGCTCCGGTCCGCCGACCGACGAGACGGCAGACGAAGAACCACGACCGCCAAGCCAGGACGCAGCCGAACCGCTCGAATTGGACTTCGGTGAAGACGACACGGCAGAACCATCCGCTTCGGACACGCCCCACGACTCACCGGAGGAGTCCGACGCCGTCACCGAGGAGGGAGAACAGCGTGAGGATACGGACGCTGACCCAGGCGCTGGTGAAACCGGCCAAACCGAACGTACCGATGTGCCCGAAGAGAGTGACTCCATCTTTTCAGAACCGGAGACCTCGGCCGTCGATGAGACGCAGACTTCCGACCCGGGTTCAGAGACGCCTGTGGACGAACCAGAATCGATCTTCTCGGACACAGACCCCGTCTTCGACGAAGATTCAGGGCCCGACGAGACGGACGAAGCCGGCTCCGAACACTCGATTTTCTCGAGCGACGACGACTCCATCTTCTCGGATGACGGGGACGAAGACGGGAAGGATCCAAAGACTGAGAGCGAGAGCGAGAGCGACAACGATGACGACCTGAGCGAGGACGGCACAGACGAGGAGCGTGAGACATGAGCCTGCAAACGGGTGGTGGACCAGGGGAGATCGCGGCCGGCTCTGATGTCCTCGGTGAGACGTTTTACCCGCTGTATTCGCGACTGTTCAGCGAAAACAGTCAGTTCGTCTCGGATCTCGAGTTGAAACTGGCGCAGGCGCGGATGGCGGACACCGTCGAAATGTACCTCTCTCGGTCACTTGCTGTGGGCTTCATCTCGGGGCTCATCCTCTGGCTGATGGGGCTGATGCTCGGTTACGGCCTGTTCGCGACGGGGATCATCCCCATCGATACGCTGATCGGAATGCCCGTGAGCGATCCGACAATCCTCGCGATCATCGAGGCCGCACGCATCCCCGCGTTGATTCTCGTGACCGGGCTCTTTTTCGGCGCGCTGGGGTTTGCCTTTGGCTTTGGCTCACTCGTCGCTATTCCGTACTCGCGAGCGTCTGCCAGAAAGCGCGAGATCAACATGCTCCTGACGGATTCGGTGTCGTTCATGTATGCACTGTCAGTGGGTGGACTCAACCAACTCGAAATCCTCGAGGCGATGGCCGAGGCCGACGATACCTACGGTGAAGTCTCAAAGGAATTCCAGAGCATCGTCCAGGAAACGGAGTACTTCGACACCGACTACCGGACCGCGATCCGTAATCAGGCGATCGAAACACCCAGCGACGACCTCTCGCAGTTTTTGACCGATATGCTTTCCATCGTCAACAGCGGCGGCGACATGGAGAGCTTCCTCGAGGACAAAAAGGAAAAACACCTCCGAACGGCGAAACAAGAACAGGAGCTCACCCTCGAGACACTCGAACTGTTCGGTGAGATGTACATGACGCTCTCGCTGTTCCCACTGTTGTTGATCATCATCCTGGTGATCATGCAGATGATGCCCGACGCGGACGTCTCACCCAGTCTCCTCTATCTCTCAGTCTATGGACTGATCCCGCTCGTTGGTGCCGGGTTCATCGTGCTGGTTTCGACGGTCAAACACGACGAACCAGGCGACGGATACCTGAGCTTACGTGAATCCCACAGCGCCAGCGCTCGAGTCAAAAGCGCCAAAGAGCAGGGACTGTTGAACCTTGGACTCGTCGAGCAGTACACCGGGAGCCATCGCGTCTTCGACCGCATCAAAAATCGGGAGGGAACACACGAGACGGTCAAGGTGCTCAAACAACCACACATCTTCTTCCGCGATAACCCGCTGGTGACGCTCGCGTTGACCATCCCGGCCGCGCTCGTCGTCGTCACCACTGCGATGGTCACCGGCTCCGCTCCACTTTCCTGGGGCGAGATGATGGATAACCCCATCTGGGGGACGTTCATCTACGTTTACGCGCCGCTGTACATCACCATGGTTCCGCTCGCGATCTTTCGCGAGTGGAACGTCTATCACCGCAACCGGGTGGTCAAAACCCTCTCTGAGGACCTCCGGAAGCTCAGTAGTTCGAACGACACTGGCCTCACGCTGCTCGAGTCGTTTCAATCCGTCGCGGAGACGACCTCGGGCCGACTGGCTCGCGAACTCGAGTTGATGCACACGAAGGTCAATTACGGGATGAGCCTCTCTGAGGCCTTAGTCGAGTTCAACAACAAGTATCACATCCCACGGCTCGCTCGGACGGTGAAACTGGTGACGAAAGCCCAGGAGGCCTCGAACCAGATTTCGGACGTGTTACGGACGGCCGCCCGCTCGAGTGAGAACCACGACGACATCGAGCGCGAACGGAAGTCACGAACGCGAATGCAGGTGGTCATCATCATCATGACCTTCCTGACGTTACTCGCCGTGATCGCGATTTTGCAGACGCAGTTTATCGGAACGATGGCAGGGCTGGATACCGGCGGTGCTGACGCGGACGTGGACGCTGCTGGGGCCGACCTGGCGGATGCGGATCTGAGTCAGAACATCGACATCAACGAACTCTCGTTGTTGTTCTTCCACGCGATCACGCTGCAGGCGATCCTCTCGGGGTTCATCAGCGGGTATATGCGTGATGCGGA
>PUKM01000058.1 GCA_003552325.1 Natrialbaceae archaeon
CAGAGTCCTCACAGACGACACAGGCCTCGGGCGTGACCTCGAGTGTGGCTGCTGCGTACTCGAAGATATCCGGGGCGGGCTTTCCCGGCCCGTCGATGTCTTCGGCGCTGACGACCGTCGTGAACCTGTCCTCGAGATCGAATCGCCCGAGGACGATTCCGATCCAGTCGTGGGGCGACGACGAGACGATCGCTGTGGGGACGTCTCGTTGCTCGAGCGTGGCCAGCAGGTCGTGGGTTCCCTCGAGGAGGGTCACGTCTTCGCGATAGATGCGGTTGGCCGTCTCCTCGAAGAGACGTTCGAACCGCTCGGCCGAGACGGCCGTCCCGTACTCCGCCTCGAGGTAGTCGTAGATCTCGCGGTAGTTCATGCCAGTGATCTCGCTGACGGCGACGTCGTGGTCGGGGACGGCGGTCGGCAGGAGTTCCTCGCGTTCGCGCTCGACCCAGTAGTCCTCGGAGTCGACGAGCACGCCGTCCATATCGAACAGAGCAGCCTCCATAGCCAGCATCTCACCCTCGCGATCAAAAGCGCTTGTGGGTATCCTGTCGCCAGTCCCAGTTTGAAGAAACTCGCCACCTCGTAGGCCGAAATCCGTACTGAGTTACAGCGACTGGTATCACTCCCGATCCTCGCCCTCGAGTCCGTCGTACGCCCCCGCCCGCTCGAGGGTCCCTCGCTCGCGAAGCACGGACGGCGTTCGACAGATACCGGGGGCACCGGTCACCTGGGGAATGGTACAGTTGTTGCAGTTTTCACAGAGCACGCGTGTCGTGGTCGCGATAGGTGACGTCGACTGGTCGGCATCGCCAGCAGGCTCGAGTAACCGTGCCCCCAGCTTCGGCTCGGCGTAGAACGGCCGAGCCATCCCCACCATATCGGCCGCCGGCTCACCGCCGTCGTCCCCGAGCAACCGATCCATCTGTCCCCGTTCGCGGATCCCACCCTCAGCGAGGACCGGGATCGAGACCGTGTCTCGAACCCGCCGACAAAACGTCTCGTTCCACGCCGGCTCGAAATCGTACACCAGCGCCTCGAGGCGGTTCCCCCACGCCACGAGCCGTCGTCGGATCGGCCCACCGAACGCCTCGTCGTACCCCTCTCGGAGGGCTTCGTTCTCCCAGGCCCGTTTCGGGAACTGTCCCCGAACGATGCTCATGTCCCACGCGACCGAGGTTTCGACCGGGACAACGCCATCGTAGCCGATTCGCTCGAGACGGCGGGCGATTTCGACGCCATCCTCGAGTGAGAGTTTGCGGCGGATGATCGGCCACGGTGGGGCGGGTCGTTCGGCGGGTACTTTCGTAATCAGTGGAATCGATCCCGCTCGGTCACGGATCTCGTCGTGAACCAGGGCGAAGAACTCGAGGCGGGCCTCGGGTGAGCCCCCAAACTCGTCGTCCCGGCGGTTGTAAAACGGCGAGCAAAACTGCTGGATGATCCCCATGTTCGCCCCCGAGAGGTGAATTCCGTCGTACCCTGCCTCCGCACACAATGCGGCTGCCCGACCGAAATCAGCGGCCAGGTCGTACACCTCGTCGGTTGTGAGGACGTGTGGGGTGTACTCGAGAAAGCCGACCGCATCGAGCGCCCGGAGTTGCCAGGGGAGCGGGGAGACGGCCAGTTGCTCCAGGTTGGAATGGTCACGACGGTAGCCCGCGTGCCAGGTCTCCATACTTCGGAGGCCGCCGTGCTCGAGCTGGACGAAGATGCGGCTGCCATGGTCGTGGATCCGGTCGGTGAGCCGGGAAAGTTGGGAGACGAACGCCGGATCGTGGACTCGCGTCATTCCCGGCGCCGCACAGCCCCCATCCTCGCGAACGATCGTCGCTCCCTGACAGAGCAACCCGACCCCCGATTCGGCCGCCGGCTCGAGGTCGTCGATCAACGCATCGACGGCGTCGGGACCGTTGCCAGCGCACTCGAGCACTGGCGCGCGGTAGAGCCGGTTTGGGATCTCCACGCCGCCGATTTCGAGTGGGTCCTCGAGGCGAGCCATAGGGAGGGTACGGTGTCAGGAGGCTTGAGTGTACGGCAGGAGGAGTCTCGCCCCTTTCGAATGACTAGATACCCCAGATGAGGACGATACCAGCAGTCGTGACGAACGCGAGCAGGAGTTGTAACGGGCCGCCGACTTTCACGAAATCACCGAAGGTGTAGCCACCGGGACCATACACCATGAGGTTCGTCTGGTAGCCCACCGGCGTCATAAACGAGGTCGCAGAGGCGAACATCACAGCGAGGAGGAACGAAAACTGTGAGGCCCCGAGACTCGCTGCGGCATCGACGGCGATCGGAATCATCAACACCACCGTCGCAACCGGGGTGATGACGTTCGCGAGCAGCCCCGTGACGATATAAAATAGTAACAGGACTGCTACGAGCGGGAGGACATCCGCGGTCGACACCAACGCGGCAGCGATAACCTGTGAGCCACCAGTCGCCTCGAGGGCAATCCCGAGTGGGATCACTCCCGCGAGGAGGAAGACGATGTTCCAGGAGACGGCGTCGTAGGCATCGGTCGTCGAGAGACAGCCGGTGACGACCATACAGAAGACCCCAGCAAGCGCCGCAATAACGATCGAGACGACGTTGAGAGCGGCCGCCCCGACGACCCCTGCCATGATCGCAACCGTGATCGGCGTCTTCGGTGACAGCGGGGCAATCTCGTCGACGTCGTCCTCGAGCAACCAGTCGAAGGCGTCTTCTTCCACGACGACGAGCCGTTGTGCGTCGGTGAAGTAGGTGATCGATTCGGGCACCGTTTGGAGCAATAGCAGGTCACCGGGGGCCAGTCGAAGCTCCCCGAGGTCCGTTCGAAGCAACTCCCCCTCCCGACGGACGGCCAGGACGGTCGTTCCGTAAACGTCACGCAGTCGGTTCTCGGCGAGCGTCTTGCCCACGAACGACGAATCGGTCGGGACGATGGCCTTCGCAAGAATGTCCGCACTTTCCGATTCGTCGAACGACTCTTCGGTCACCGGGCTTCGAGAGAGCTGGCGAAACGTGTGGGTTTCGACGAACTGGTTAACTGCCTGCAGGGTACCGTGGACAATGAGGACGTCACCGGCGCTGATACGCTGGTCAGTGCGGACGGCGACGAACGACTCGTCTGTGGGATCATCATCTGGGGCAGCACCCTCGAGATCCGCAGTGTTTCTGTGAGCCGGTTTGGAGGTCTCCATCGCCGCCCCATCGTCGACCCGGAGGCGCTGCTCGTCACGCTCCAGTGTCGGCGACCCATCCTCGAGATCGGCGTCGTACTCGAGGACCGTTCCTGTTTTCTCGACAGGGTGTTCCCGCTCCCGTCGAAGCTGGAGGACGCGAACCTGTGCATCCGTTCGTGATTCGAGTTCGCCAACAGTGAGGCCGATAGCTGGTGACTGGGAGGTCACGCGAACCTCACTCAAATGATCCTCGAGGTCGAACTCCTCCACCAGGTCGGCGTCGGCGGGGATACGTGCCGGGGTCAGCCATCGCCCGACAGTCATGAGGTAGGCCAGGCCGACGGCGAGGACGACCAGCCCGAGTGCGGAGAATTCGAAGATACCGAGTGGCTCACGCTCGAGGAGGTCGACCGCGAACTCGTTCGCGAGCAGATTCGTCGAGGTCCCGATCAGCGTCAACGTTCCACCGAGGATCGCCGCATACGACAGCGGCAAGAGGAGTTTCGACGGCGACACGCCGATTTTCTCGGCGAGTTCGGTAATCATCGGGATGAAGATCGCCACGACTGGCGTGTTGTTGATGAACCCCGCGATGGGCCCGGTCGTCGCGATGGTTGCGGCCAGTGCTCGCGTCTCACTGCCCTTCGTGAATCGAGCAAGGACGATACCGAGTCGCTGGACGAGCCCCGTTTTCTGGATCCCGGCACTGAGCATGTACATGGCGACGATGGTGATCGTCGCGGTACTCGCAAAACCGGAGATCGCATCGCGGGTTCCCACGCCGGTTACCGGCTCGAGGGCGGCCAGCGAGACGATGATCCCGATCGCCGTCACGTCGTTCGGAATCATTTCCGTGACGAACAACACGAGCGCAACGGCGATCAGTCCAAACACGACCAGGGCCCCGGTCGAGAGTTCAGCACCGATCATGGCGACACTCCACAGACGGGCGGCAGTGGCCGTCCGGGATCGGAGGAGTGAGAACCAGCACGTTCCCGGTCCATGGTACCACGGTTGGAGAGGAGGTGTTCGCGGAGTACGGTGAATAGGTCAGTATGCACCACTCCCTCACGGTCTGTCCCACTGGCTGCGGTCACACCGTTCGGTGATCAGCCATGTCATAAAATAGTATCGTTCAGTGGTGCACGCATGATACAGACACGGTAAGCGAGCCGGTCGAGAGAGTCGGTTTCAGGCCGGTGCCTTCGCCCAGCGCTGTCGTTCGCGGAGGACACGGCTCACGAGTGAGAGATCACGGAACCCGAGCAGCTTTTTGATCGCGCGCCAGTTCCCTTTGTTGGCCTTCGCGAGTGTTTCGTCCTCGAGCCGGTTCAGATCGGCCATGAGTTTGTCGTACCGGTCGTTGGACGCGAGATAGAGCAAATGCGTCATCAGCAGACGCTTGGTGACGTTCGGGGCGACGTCACGGTGCCAGAGGTTGTCGTACACCTCGAGGTTGTCCGCCGTCGGTTCGATGTCCCCGTGTTTGAGACAGGTATCCGCGGCGATCGCGGCTGCCCGTCCCGATTTCATACAGGTGTGGATCCCCTCCCCCCAGAGTGGGTCGACGGTCGGCACGGTGTCTCCGATGGCCATGAAGCGGTCGGTGTGAATTTTCCCGGGGGGCTGGATGTGTGCCGACCCACGGTGTTGTCGCCCTTCGATCCGTTCGGCATTCTCGAAACGGGGATCGGTATCGATCCAGTGCTGGAGGTAGTCGTCGATACCGAAGTTGTCCTTCCCGTACTGGCTGTGACTCTCGTTTTGGATGTAACAGACGCCGACTTTCGCTGTATCCTCGCCAGTGTGGAAGATCCAGGAGTAGCCACCGGGTGCGAGGTCGTGATCCAGTCGGAGCATCATCGAATCGTGTAAATCGGCGTACTCGGGGTGGTCGATTTCGATCCCCTCGAGTTCGTACTCGATCCCGATGGCGTGGTTCTCGCGTTGGAGGGAACTGACGTCGAGTTTCTTCGCGAGCGGGGCGGCGGGACCGGTCGCGTCGATGACGATGTCGGCGTACACCTCCTGGTTGCCGTTGTATCTGACCCCGACTGGCTGGCCGTTCTCGACGATCGGTGCCGTCGCTCGTGATTCGAACCGGTACTCGGCTCCCTCTTCGCGGCTGTCCTCGACGAGGAACTGCTTGAATTTCGCGAAATCGAGGACGGCTCCGGGTTGAGGTTGGACATAATACTCGTTCGGTGACTCGAGGACGACGCTCTCAGTATAGTGCTGGACCACGTCGTCCGGAACGCCGAAGGAGGCCATCATCGATGGGAACGTTCCCGCCGTCGACTTATTCGACTGTTTCGGGAACTCGTCTTCGCGTTCGGTCTCGAGGACGACGACGTCGTACCCCCGGGAAGCCAGGTCACGGGCACACTGCCCACCGGCAGGCCCTGCCCCCGCGATCACTACGTCGTAATCATCGTTCATATTGCATAGAGTGTGTTGGAGGGTAATGAGTATACATAGTTCGTCTTTCCTCTCAACCTGACAAGGAAAATGGTGAGGCCTCTCTCGTAGCCGACCGGTTCACGTGGACTGGCCCAGCAACCGTGTCGCCACCGTCTGCGTCCGCACGGTCAGCGTCGTCGTCGTCCGAGAACTCGCCTGGAGCGTCGTGTTGATCGCACTATACAGATCCTCGAACCGGACGGTGCCATCCTCTCGGCGCCACTCCCCGCCGTCACGGCGCTCGAGGCCGCAGGTGTCACAGGTTTCCTCACCGCTTCGGTCGACGGGCTCGAAACAGCCGTGACACCGTCCGAGACCGACGGCGACCACTTCACTGTGACCCACGACGTCGCGTAACTGTGCCTGTAACGTCCGAGCCGTCTCACAGAACGCCTCGACTGCCCCGGCGAGGTCAGCGTCGTCCCGGTTCGTGAGGCGCTCGAGGTCCGCACCCGTCTCCGTCGCCTCCTCCAGGGACGCAAGCGTTGCATCGACGATCGCGAACTCGAGGAGGGCGTTCTGGCGTGCCTCGACGTAGTCGGGTTCGTCGCCTGCCTCGAGGGTACTCGGCATCGTGGTGGCGAGGCCGGCGAAGTCCGCGACGGTCGAGATGCTGTCGCTCTGGAGTGCTGTCACGCGTTTCATCGCCTCAAAGAGGGTGTCTTGACTGGCCGTCGGCGGGGGTGACGGTTCCTGCAGGGTCGAAAAACAGTCGTCACAAACGGTCACGAGCGCACTTTCGTGGACGGCCCCCGTTTCCGGGACCGGTCCGGGGGCGACGACGCGAACGCCGTTGCCGCTTGCGGTCTCGTCCCCACGCCCGCAGTGACGACACGTGTACCCGTCGCGCTCGAAGATCCGTGAGCGGTCTCCAGCCCAGTTTGATGGATCGGTTGCCACGTCCGTCGCTCACGCTCACGGCGCAAATAGCCACCGGCTTTTCGCCAGAAAACCAGAACAGGGTAAGTTCCCGAAGCCGTAGGACACCTAATGAGCGTTCACCGGATTCCCCTCGACAATACCGTGTTCGAAGGTGCCAACAACGTCTATCTCGCCGACGGCCCGGATACCGTGCTTATCGACACCGGTGTTGCCGTTCCCGAGACGAAAGCCGCACTCGAGGCCGGCCTCGCCACCTACGACCGTACGTTCGCCGACGTCGACGCCATCGTCCTCACACACTACCACGCCGACCACGCAGGGCTGGCTGGGGCAATCCAGGCCGAAAGCGGTGCGACGGTTTACGCCCACGAGGCTGACGCCCCGCTCATCGCCGGCGACGAGGCGGCCTGGGCCACCCTCGAGGCAACCCAACGCGACCACTTCGAGTCCTGGGGGATGCCAAAGGCGGCACGCGAGGAACTGCTCGCGTTCCTCGAGGCGGGCGAGGAGGCAGGTATCTATGGCGACCCCGTCGACGTGACGCCGATTCAGGACGGCGACACGCTCTCGTTCGACGGCCTCGAGCTCACGACCCATCACGCGCCGGGGCACACGGCGGGGTTGTGTTGTTTCAGTCCAGCCGATCGCCCCCGTGAACTCTACACGGGTGATGCCCTCCTCCCCGAGTACACCCCGAACGTCGGTGGCGCTGACGTCCGTCTCGAGGGAGCCCTCGGCGCGTACATCGAGACGCTCGAGTGGCTCATCGAGGCCGGTTTCGACCGCGCGTGGCCGGGTCACCGTGATCCGATCGCAGAGCCTACCGCTCGAGCCAAATACATCCTCAGCCACCACGAGGAACGCTCCTATCGAGTCGCCGAGGCGCTTGCGACCGACGGGCCCGGTGATGCCTGGACGGTCAGCGCCCGACTCTTTGGGGACCTCTCGAACATCCACATTCTGCATGGCCCTGGCGAAGCCTTCGCCCACCTCGAGCATCTGCGTGCGGCAGGTGCGGTGACCCGTCGGGACGATGGTGGGTCAGCAAAGGGAGGAGGCGACGGCGAGCGCGACACGAGCGACGGTGGCGACGGACACCAGTACGCACTCACGGAGCACGGACGGACCACGCTCGAGTCCGTGACCGATGGGCGATGGCCCCTCTCGGAGCTCGTCTAATTGTCGGGACGCCAGGGTAGGAACCACCTGCATCGTCTCTGACATCCGTTTCGGCGGAATTACTTTAACAGTGCTGTGAGAGACGTGACATATGGGTACACTCGAGCGTCCGCCATCGCGTCCAACCGTTCGCGGCCTCCTCGCGGCGACCATCGACCGTCAGACGTACAAGAATCTGGCCTATCTCCTCCTTGCGATTCCGCTCGGCTTCTTCTACGCCACGCTCGTCGGCTTCGCGCTCGTCTTCGGGCTCCTCACGTTCGTCGTCGGCATCGGCGTCGTGATCCTCTTCGTCACCCTCATCGGGGTTCGCCTGGTCGCCCGGTTCGAACGCTGGTTGGCGAACGCCCTGCTCGGAACCACCCTCGAGGCTCCCAATGACCGCGCCGACGTCGAGGACACGTGGGGCGACCTCGCGAGTTACCTCTCGGCGGTCTCGACGTGGCGCGCGCTCGGGTTCGTCCAGCTCAAGTTCTTCATCACGTTCGTCGCCGTCTTCCTCCTGGTCGGCCTCTGGACGGCACTCGACTTGCTCACGACACCCCTTCGGTATCCCGTCAGTGTCGAATTCGGCGAGGTAAACGACCAGCCAGTTATCTGGTCGATCGACACCATGCCCGAAGCCGCCCTCGCCGTTGGCGTCGGGGTCATCCTCGCGTTCGTCCTGCTCACGATCACGAACGTCCTCGGGTACTTCGCCAAGCGCATGGCCATCGCCTTGCTCGATGGGCCGACTGTCGAACACCAGACCTCGAGCGTCGGTGACGACAC
>PUKM01000244.1 GCA_003552325.1 Natrialbaceae archaeon
CGATGATGCGCCAGATGTTCGGCAGAGAATAACGATTCTCGCCACTTCTTTCGGATCTATCGTCGCCTCGAGCCATCGCCCCGATGAAATGCCGGGGAGCCGAGAGTGGCAGAATCAGTCGCATGCGAACGCCACACACGCCGTCTCGGATCCAACACCTTTGTATCGGAGTATTCCGGAGGGAGATACATGACAGAGAACGTCGTCGTGCTCGGTTCCGGCTATGCCGGGGCTGGGGCGATCAAGTCGTTGCAATCGTCCCTCGACAATCGGATACGTCTCACCTGGATTTCTGACGTCGATTATCATCTCGTTTTGCACGAATCACACCGGGTTATCCGCGATCCAGCGGTTCGAACCGATATCACGATACCTGTCTCCGATATCACTGCTCCGTCGACGGAATTTATTCAGGATTCGGTGACCGCCATCGACACTGAATCGCAGGTCGTGAGTCTCGAGGACGGCGACGATATCGACTACGATTACGTGTTAGTGGCACTCGGGAGCGACACCGCGTACTACGGGATCCCGGGTCTCGCCGAGCACTCATTGACACTCAAAAGCCTGGATGACGCCCTGGAGATTCACGAGCAGGTGGCAGCGGCAAGTAAGGAGGCAACGCGTGGTGACCCTGCCCAGGTCGTCATCGGTGGGGCGGGCTTGTCGGGTATCCAGACCGCGGGTGAAATCGCCGAATACCGCGATGCCCATCGCGCCCCAATCGAGATCCATCTGGTCGAAGCACTCGACGAAATCTTCCCGGGGAACGATCCCGAAATCCAGCAGGCGCTCCGATCACTGCTCGAGAAGGCCGGCGTTCGAATTCATACCGACGATCCGATTACGGAGGCCCAGGCCGACGTGATCCACTTCGATGAGGGCGAGCCACTCGAGTACGACGTCTTCGTGTGGACTGGCGGCATCACTGGACGGGATGCACTCGATGGGGCGGCACTCGAGAATCAACACAACCGTGTCACGACCGAGGCGAACTTCCAAACGACGGACGAGCGGGTGTTCGCCATCGGGGACTGTGCGATCATCGATCAAGGTGAGCAGCCAGCTCCACCGACGGCCCAGGCAGCCTGGCAGGCGGCTGAAGTAATCGGCGAAAATATCGCTCGAGCGATCGATAACCGGCCACTCAAGACCTGGGAATACGACGACAAAGGGACGGTGGTTTCCGTCGGCGACAAAGCCGTTGCTCACGACGTCAAGATGCTGCCAGTGAATACGTTCGGTGGTATCCCGGCGAAGAACTTGAAGAAGATCATTGCCGCACGGTGGATCGCGACGTTGACGTCCTGGAACCGGGCTCGAAAGGCGTGGTCTGTGCTCTAAGAGTCGGTCCTCGGGTATTCCCTCGTGAGTTATTCGACATTCGCTGTGGTGGATGCTGGTCACCTCGAGACGCTGGTGGCCCTGCTGGCAAGTGGTGAACACATCAGTTATCAGGTGCTGACATCGGTCTCTGATCTCGCGATAGCACTGCTCACGGATGTAGAGGGGTGGGTCCGGACGACACTCGAGCGTGCAGGTGGCCCGCTTCAGTACTTCCTGATCTTTCTGTTCGCGGCTATCCCGTGGTTTGAAATCCTGCTGGTGATTCCAATCGGGATTGCCCTGGGTCTCAATCCCCTTCTTGTCGGCGTCTTCGCATTCGTCGGCAACGCACTGCCGATTTATGGCATCGTCATCGGCTACGAACGGCTCTCTGCGTGGCTCGAGGCTCGTCGAGGAAGCGATTCGTCGGGGTCGAAAAAACGCGCGGTGGCCGTCTGGAATCGGTATGGGCTGCCGGGGCTGGCCTTGTGCTCTCCCATCGTCACTGGGGTGCACCTCGCGGCGCTCATCGCGCTCGGGCTGGGTGCTCGAGGGCGGGATACACTGGTCTGGATGACGGTCGCTATCGGCCTGTGGACGGTCGTTATCGTCGTGCTTTCGGTCATTGGCCTCGAAGCACTCGGATTCGGTACTTAGCGACTAGGTTTGCACATTTTGCTGGTCACCCGTTTCGGGCGTTGCCAACACCAGAGGGAGTCGTCCTGAGGAGGCCCACAGCACACCTCCGGAAAAGGATGTCGACCGGGTAGCGCTGGGTATGCCGCCGACTCGTGGAGAGGCGGGATAACTCTATGGACTGTACGGACAGACCGCATTCCATTCGGCACAGCGGTGAAGAACACTGACTGCCCCTGCCGTGCCCTTTAGGAGCCTCGAGTCCGTACTCGTCCTGTGCAACAGTCGCCGATCGTACTGCTCATGGCCGCGTCGTTCGCCGGGATGACAGCACTCCTTGCGATCACCGCCATTGTCATCGGGTCGCCGGTTGCCTTCCTCGTTGCGCTCCCACTCGGTGTGACGGCGTATTTTATGTATTATCACGGCAGTGGCAAGCTCCTCGAGCGAATGTATCAGCGGCGGCTGCGGACCCAACAGCGTCGTCAGCGACAGCGAGGGAGACAGACCGGTGGGTTCGGTGCGGGACCACGCTCGCGTGGGCGTGCTCGAACGCGACACGAGCGGGACGCTCGTTACGGTCAGTACGGCTGGGAGGGAACGACTCGTGGCGATCCTCGAGATCGGGCCCCCTCGACCTCGAGCGGCCCATCGATGCGCGAGGCTCGATCAGTACTCGGTGTTGACGCTGCGGCGGATCAGGACTCGATCAAGCAGGCATATCGCGAACGGGTGAAAGAAACACACCCCGACCGCGGCGGTGACGAGACCGAGTTCAAGCGGATTACGGCCGCCTACGACGTGTTGCGTGAGTAATCGCTCACGTCTCGAGCACGTTCTTATGTCATGTGTTGACACGAGACGAGAAGGCTTTTATTACGTGCCTCGCTACGGGCGCGTATGAGCCGTGACCGGGCCGTTCTCGAGCAGGCCCTGGAACGTGGCGAACAGGACGGCGGCAACGTCGAGTTCAAAGAACGACTCCTCGAGTCGGTCCACCTCGAGGGCGGTCGTCGTGAGAGTTTGGCCGCCCAATTGCGCCATCGGGTGTTATCTGGCGATGGAGAAGCGACGTACGTGATCGGGGTGACTGACGATGGTGGGCTCGCTGGTATCGACGCCAACACGTTCTCTGAATCGATGGACGTCCTCTCGCTACTCGCCGAGGAGGCGGAGTGTCACATTGCGGACGTCGAAACGTGGGGGGTACGCGGCGGACTGGTCGGCGTCGCGATGATCCAGGAAGGAGCAGTGCTCGAGACGGACGATCAACACGTCGTTATCGGGACAGCGGGTCACGTCGATCACGGGAAAAGCACGCTCGTTGGGTCGTTAGTAACGGGCCGCCCGGACGACGGGGATGGTGCCACACGGGCGTTCCTCGACGTCCAGCCCCACGAGGTCGAACGTGGGTTGTCTGCTGACCTTTCGTATGCAGTCTACGGGTTCGACGACGACGGCCCAGTCCACGTCCGCAACCCAAACCGCAAGCAGGATCGGGCCGCCGTCGTCGAGGAGGCTGATCGGCTGGTGTCGTTCGTCGACACCGTCGGACACGAGCCGTGGCTTCGGACAACGATTCGTGGCCTCGTTGGGCAGAAACTCGACTACGGTCTGTTGACCATCGCCGCCGACGACGGCCCGACACGGACCACACGTGAGCATTTGGGTGTGTTACTCGCAACCGAACTCCCGACGATCGTCGCCATCACGAAAACGGATCTGGTCGACGACGACCGAATCGAATCACTCGTCCTGGAGGTCGAACGTCTGTTACGGGAGGTGGGTAAATCCCCACTGCGGGTGAGCCGTCACGGCGTCGACGCTGCAATCGACGAGATTGGGGAGACTGTCGTCCCGATCGTCGAGACGAGTGCGATCACGATGGATGGACTCGACGTCCTCGATGAGTTGTTCGACCGATTACCGAAGACCTCGAGCGACGAGGGAGCGTTCCGGATGTACGTCGACCGAAGCTATTCCGTCACGGGTGTGGGTGCAGTTGCCTCGGGCACCGTCATGCGCGGCGAAGTCGAAGCCGGAGACAGCTTGTTGTTGGGGCCGATGCCCGACGGACAGTTCAGGGAGGTCGAGGTTCGGTCGATCGAGATGCACTACCACCGCGTCGATCGGGCGAGCGCCGGGCGTATCGTCGGTGTCGCGCTCAAGGGCGTCAAAGAAGCCGAAATCGAGCGCGGCATGGTCCTCCTGCCGGTCGATGCAGAACCAGTGCCGGTCCGGTCGTTCGAGGCCGAGGTCATGGTGCTCAATCATCCGACCCGGATCGGAGACGGCTACGAACCGGTTGTCCACCTCGAGACGATCGGCGAGGCGGCGTCATTCTCGCCCGAAAACGGTCGTCTGTTGCCCGGAGACCGGGGGAAGACCCGGGTGACGTTCAAATTCCGTCCGTATCTGATCGAGAAAGGACAGAAGTTCGTCTTCCGCGAGGGTCGTTCGAAAGGCGTTGGCACCGTGACGGACGTGTTCCCGGTGGATTGAGGCGGTCTATCGGTTTACATAGGGCTCGAGCTCGAGGACACTACATACCCCTCATCTCCCCGTTCTGCGAGCCCGAACAACACACACCACTCGAGCAACCGTCGTACCCGTTCCCCCCAGGTCTCCTCTAAGCGGTGGCGGTGTTTGAACTGTTCGTAGGCTGGCACCGTTTCACGAAACCGCTCGAACACGGTTTCGGCTGCCAGCGGTCTCTCCGCCTGGTCGAGGATTTCGAGGACTTTTCTGGCCCCGTACACCCGCTCGAGAAAGGCCATCTCGAGGGCGTCTGGATCGGGGTCCCTTCGGATGCGGTAAAATCCGCGATCGGTCTCAGCTGCGAGCTCAAGGGCTCGCAAAAACGTGAGCCAGGTTCGGGCCTCGTCACGCGGGCTGATCTCCGTTCGGCGCATGATCCGGGCACAACAGTCGTCTTCGGTGCCCGGCACTGGTGGAACGGCCTGATGAACCGTTTCGACGTACGCGAGCGATTCCGGTGGCTCCGGGACCAGTTTGAATTGCATCGTTCAGTCGGCTTTGTCCTCGAGCCCGAAAGACGTGGCGAGGACGGATTCGTCGGTCGATCCGTACTGGTAGGTCGGGCCACCGAGGACGTCGATGGTGACCGCCGCAGGGCCGAACAGCGACGCTGGGGTTTCCTCGAACGACCAGCCCTGGTCGTCGAATACCTCGACGAACGGTCGCCCGTACTCGGTGCTCGCCTCCGAGATGACGCGGTTGAACGCATCGAAATCTTCACGCACGACGAGGTGTGCCGTCCCGCCGTAGGCGATGGCATCGTTGGCGCGGCCGATGGCTGTCTCCTCATCGGCCGGAACTGGTGGGACCGGCGCCCGCCCCGTCGCCGAGACGATATCGAGTGGGTTGTAGCCGAGTTCGGTCAGGTTGAACGTCGCCAGTTCGGCGACCCGTGTGGCGTTCGTCACGCTCCCGACGAGGCTCGCACTCGAGAACGCGAGCAAAAAGACACCGCTCACTTCGACTTCGGCGAGGTCGGCGACCTGCTCGGCTGCGCTGACTGTCGGGGCCTGCTCGCTTTCGACGGCGAGTGCCGTCAAGTCGAAGGCGTCGGTGTACCCAATTCGCTGAAACTCCGTTTCCTGTGCGACGAGCGCTCGAGCGGGGCCGCTGCCGAGGCCTTCGAAGTCGTCAGTCGTCACCTCCCAACTGGCCTTTTGTGCACAGAGCAGCGCTAATGCGGGCTGATCAGTCGACAGTTCGACGTACGGAAGTGGAACTCCGGCGACCGTCCCGAGGTCGCGCCCCGGTGTGGCCAGTCCTGCGGTCTGTATTTCCGTGCACAATAGCCCGGCCTCGATGCCACCGTCGAACTCGAGCCCGAAGTCGACGACAGTGGCCTCGTTCTCGAGCTCGTAGGCCCCGATATTTAACTCCTCAGCGAACTCGAGGGCTTCGTCGACGAGTTCGATCGCCAGTCGGTTGAGACTCTCCATACCCTGGCTCTACAGCCTCCCCATTCAAACCGTTTGTCAGTATGGTCCGTTGTTGGTAAAAGACGTCTCGGATGCTGTGGATCAGACGGTCCCTCGTTGGTGAGCCTGTCCGGCCTCAGTGACCGTGGGTCGCCACCGGTGGCTCCTCGAGTGAGACGGCGCGCCCGGTTTCAGTCGAGCGGTAAATGGCGTCGATGACGCGTTGGACGGTCAGTGCCTCCTCGATGGTGTTCGTCTCCGGTTGGTCACCGGCGGCAACGGTTTCGAGGAAGTACCGATCTTGCTCGTAATGGCCCGTTACCGAATCGTCACCCGTCAGATGGGTGTCTGCGTAGTGGTCACAGCCCGCGGTGTCGGCCTGGAGAATCTCGAGGTCGGTCGATCCAATCTCGAACGATGCACCCGCACCGGTCCCACGGACGACGAAGTCCATGCTGGGTTCGCGGTTGGTCGCCCACCCGGCCTCGAGGGAGATCGTCTGCCCGTTGGCACAGCGGATCAGCGCGGTGACGGAGTCGTCGACCTCGTAGGTTTCAGCGCGGCCGTCCCAGTGGTCACCAAACCCATCGGGATCAGCGTACTCGCTCTGGGATCCGAACCCGGTTCGGGCGACACCGGAGACCTCGACAACCGTCGGGAAGTCGAGTGCGTAGAGCGCGAGGTCGATGGCGTGAACGCCGATGTCGAGCAGTGCGCCACCACCGGCGAGGTCGGCGTTGGTAAACCAGGAACCGGGGCCAGGAACGCCACGGCGACGAAGGTAGTTCGCTTCCACGTGCGTGAGGTCACCGAAGGTCCCTTGGGCTTTGTGCGCGTCGAACATCGCCATTGAGGCCGCGTGACGGTTGTGGAAGCCAACCATGCAGATTCCCGACGCAGCGTCGGCCGTCTCGACTAATTGTTCGGCGCTCTCGAGGGTGTGTGCGAGCGGCTTTTCCACGAGCACGTGTTTGCCGGCTCGCAGCGCTTCCGAGGAGATGGGTTCGTGGAACTTGTTTGGCGTCGTGACGACGACAGCGTCAACCGCCTCGTTCTGAATGAGATCCTCATGGGAGTCGTACGTTTCTGCCCCAAACTCGGCACCGAAGCGGTCACGCTGTTCCGAGACCAAATCCGCGCCGGCAACGATATCGGCCCCTTCTTTTTGCATGTTTCTCGCGTGGAGTTGTCCCATGCCACCGAGGCCGACGATGCCAATGGCGATGTCCTCGATACTCATTGAGTAACCTCCCATTGTGGGTCTCTGCGTCGCTGTGGTGTTCGATCAATACGCCATTGACAACCAACCCCGCGCTGGCGTAACCAGTCCATACTGGAGAAGGAGCAGGCTAGGGAAATAAGGATTGTGACCCGCTACTCACAAATAATTTGAACAGTAATGCTCAAATTACTGTGAAGACACCAGTTTCCTCCCGGATATTTACTGAATTTGTAATTACGGTACCTTCGAGGGACGCCAGGATCCACGGAGCTTTCAGGGTCGGGAATCGACCCTCGAGTCATGGCACACGTCACGGTCTGGAACGAGTACCGCCACGAACAGCAGAGCGACGAGGTAGCCGAGGTGTATCCGGATGGGATTCACTCGACCATCGCCGATTTCCTCTCCGATGATCACGACGTCACGACGGCGACGCTCGAGGAGCCCGAACACGGTCTTACGGAAGCGGTCATAGAGGAGACGGACGTCCTCCTCTGGTGGGCCCATCTCGCTCACGACGAGGTCGAGGATGCAATCGTCGAACGCGTCCACGAGCGTGTGCTCGAGGGCATGGGTCTGATCGTCCTTCACTCCGGACATTACTCGAAGATCTTCAAGCGATTGCTCGGGACCACGTGCAGTCTCCAGTGGCGTGAGGACGACGGCACAGAGCGGCTGTGGGTCGTCGACCCCGGCCACCCAATCGTCGACGGGATCGGCGAGTACATCGAACTACCGGAGACCGAAATGTACGGTGAGCCGTTCGACATTCCCGAACCCGACCGACTGGTGTTCACCAGCTGGTTCGAAGGCGGCGAGGTGTTCCGTAGCGGCTGTTGTTACCGTCGTGGCAGTGGCAAGATCTTCTATTTCCGGCCGGGCCACGAGACGATTCCGATCTACGAAAACCCCGAGATTCAACGGGTCCTCGAGAACGCCGTCGACTGGGCGAC
>PUKM01000087.1 GCA_003552325.1 Natrialbaceae archaeon
ACTTGCTCGAGGGCATCACCGATATCGGCCCCGGCGTCGGCCGCGCGTTCTAAGAGCACGTCGGCCATGAAGTCCTCCGTGCCGACAGCCCCGGCGTACCAGATGCGCTGTCCGTCGACCTCGCCAGGGACGTCCCAGCCGAGGCGGTAGTCCTCGGTGAGGCCCATGTCCTCCGGGATGTCCTCCTGGGTGTGAAAGCCGTCGGCGACGAACAGTGGCACGACGACGATGTCGTCGGCATCCATGTAGTCGGTGACGTCGTCGATCTCGGGCTCTTCGTCCATGTAGAGCGCCATCACCTCGTCGAAGCGATCCATCGCCCGGATGCGTTCGGTGTGGTACTCGATCGCCTTCGCCGAGTTCTCGTTACGTTCGGTACCGTGGCCGACGACGGCGAGGCCAAAGCCCTCGCCGACGTCCGGATCGTCGGTGACGCTCTCGGCCCGCTGGACGATCACGTTCGTCATGGCGTCGTGGGTGCCGACGGGGCCACAGTAGTGGATCACTTTGTCGGCATCACCCACCTCGAGCGTCGCCTGTGTGGCACTCGTCCCGTCTGAATCCCACCTGTCCGGGCTCCAGTCCTCGAGCCTGAGTTCGCGGGGGATGACTTCTTCCGTGAAGTAGCCTTCACTGATGAACAGCGGGACGACGAAGACCTCGTCGGCCTCGACGGTTCGGATGACCTCACGGAAGTGGGGTTCTTCTTTCCAGAAGCCTTCGCGCACTTCGTCGAACGCTCCGGTATCGCGGATGGTGTCCGCATGATTGTACGTCGGCTGTGCAGAACCTGGGTTGAGGTGTGAGCCGTGTGCGACGATAACCAACGCTTGCATAGCAGGCGCTTAGGAGGGAGATGGTTTATCGACTTCGCTGTCGGGTGGTGTCTCCGGGAGGTGACAGTAGCTGCACACGAGCCCACCCACTGTCCGCGCGTTTCCGCGAGGGAGAGCTTCTTTGCTGTCGGCTCTAAGCATCGATCATGCATCGAATCGGTATCGTCGGCGCTGGAGCCGCCGCCGCCGCGGCGAGTTACGAACTCAGTGGACGGACGGACTGCTCGATAACCGTCCTCGAGAAATCGGGCGGCGTCTGTGGTCGCGCCGCGACGCGCCGCCGGGACGGGTGTCGGTACGATTACGGCGCGAATTACCTCAAGTCGAACGACGACCGAGTGACGGAACTCGTCACGGAAACCCTCGAGAGCGATGGCCTGTTCGACATCACCGAACCGGTCTGGACGTTCGACGAGTACGGAGCCGTCGAGCCCGGACGTGACGGAGACGAGCACAAATGGGGGTACGAACGAGGGCTCACACAGCTCGCGAAACGGCTCTTTGGTGAGACTGACGCGACGGTCCACCGGCGAACCCGCGTGGAAACAATCGTCCGCAACGAGGACGACGCGACCTGGCTCCTCACCGATACCGACGGGGGGCAGTGGGGGCCGTTCGACACGCTCCTGCTCAACCCGCCGGCCCCACAGACCGCCGCGTTACTGGCCGACGCCCAGTGGGACTCACCACGCCGTCGTGAGCTCGAGGCGGCCGTCGCCGAGGTGCCGTACCGAACCATCTGGACGGCCGTCTGTCACTACCCGTTCCGTCTCGAGCGACCCTACTACGCGCTCGTCAACACGGATAAGGCCCACGACGTTGGCTGGGTCGCCCGCGAGGAGTGCAAGCCAGGACACGTCCCCGACGACGAATCACTACTCGTCATCCAGGCGAACCACGAGTGGTCCGTCGACCACTACGACGACCCGCCTGCAGCCAACGTAGCGGAACTCTCGAGACAGGTCGCGACGTTGCTCGAGGACGAGCGCTTGACTGATCCCGACTGGACCGACCACCAGGGGTGGCGGTACGCCCTCCCCGAAGACGGCCCGGCAACCGACCCGCTCCGGGCGGCCGAGGCGGATGGGCTCTACTGTCTCGGCGACTGGGTCGCCGGAAACGCGCGGCTCCACGCTGCATTGTGGAACGGGCTCGAGGTCGGGTCACGGGTCCTCGAGCAGGACCTCTGAGGGCCCTGCCGTCGGCGATGGCACACGCCGGTTGTATCCCCGTATCAGTCCCCGCCGAACGTCTCCTCGTCAGCGATGTGCACGGTGGCGTCTGGGTGTTCGACGACGAGGCTCGCCGCATCGTTTCCTGCTTCGGTCCGGATTTCCAGGTTTGCAACTGTCGTCGACTCGCCGGCGTCAGGAATCGCCGCCGTTCCGATCTCTTCGCCGTCCTCGAGGACCACGACGTCGAACCCATCAGCCGTCGCCTCGAGCACGAAGCTATACTCACCGACCGCCGTGTTGGCCTGACTCGAGTCCGACTGGAACGTTCGATCCGATTCGTCATCGGTGGCTACGTCGACGGCATAGACGGTGTCGTTACCGATGACCTCCCACCCGGTTCGTTCGACCTCGATCTCTTCGCGCCAGTCGAACGAGCCGACGGGAACGGTCGCGTTCCCATCGAACGCGAGCATCTGTTCCTGGGTGTCGACGGTCCACAGTTCGCGGTCGGGGCTGACGACCATCACGCCGCTCTGATTACTCGCGAAGAACTCGTCGTCGCCCAGGTCGATACCCGGGGACTGACCAGTCGCTCGGTCCTCGTCGTAGAGGACGGTGTAGTCACCGGCGGTCACGCCATCCTCGGGGACGGCCTCCTGATCCACGACACCCAGACTCAGCGGGAGGCTTGGGGCGGCAACGACCAGCGTCAGGACGACGAGCACCACCACGGCCGACTGGCGTGTCGTCATCGGTCCCTCTCCAGTCCACCGGTCAGGCATGACCGCCGGGAGTGCCGGCACCGCGAGAATAAGCAGTACGACGCCGGTTCCAATCACGACGGCGGCGATCCCCTGGCCTACTGCCACGGCACTTAGCACGCTGAGGCCGAAGAGGCCAGCGAGGATGGCCAGCCAGCCGCGGGCGATCGTCCGTCTGCTCGGGCCACTGGCGCTCGAGAGCGGACCGGTGAGTGCACGCCTCCCGCCGGCGACGGCGACCGTCACGACGAGGGCGAGGGCGACGACCAACACGACGCCAGCGCCGCGATAGAGGACGAACACATCGTCGCCGGCTGGCCAGACGAGCAACCACAGCGATTGGGCCATCCCGACGATGACCGTCGCTCCGAATAGGCGAGCCGCTGGGGGGTGTCGTCCCCGTTTCGACAGTAGGATAATCGCGGCTAACACGCCGAGTAAGAACCCGAGTAAGTGGGCCTGAAACCCGATGCTTGCCCAATCCGGTGGCGTCGGTCCGACGATTTCGATCCCCTCGCGCACGACTGGCTGACTCAGTGCCGTTACCAAGAGACTGAGTGCCGAGGTCGCCACCGTCGCCACGACGGCCGGGATCGGGTACGTGACGAGGGCGAAGCCGACGATTGCGAACACGGCACCGGAGAAACCGAGTCCTGGGCCGAGTGAGAAGACTGCCGTCACGAACGCCGCCGCCAGAAGGGCTGCCGGAAACACGACGAAGGCGCGGACCACTGGCCGGGCGAGCAGGCCGGTGGAAGTCGAGTCACCTTCGGCTCGAGTGTCGTCCCCACTCCGTTGCGGATAGTGGCTCCAGGCGTACTCCGCAATTGGCGCAAAGAGCGCCGTCGCCGTCATGTTCGAGAGCAGATGATTGGGTCCGGAGTGGGCGATTCCCGCGGTCGCGAGCCCCGTGGGATAGAAGAACGACCAGGTGATGTACGGAAACGTAATCGGGTCGGCCCAGTTTCGGAGGCCGCCCTGGGCAAACAGATAGAACGCCACGACGACCGCGATCGTTACGATGGATCCCCAGGGGACGCCATAGAGGAGGCGTGACTCGAGGGTCGCCCGCCACTGGCTTCGTCCGTCGAGTCGCCAGGCGAAAGCCCCGGCGACGAGTACGCTCAGGACGAGCACCACCTGGGTGAACGATATCGGCATACCGACACGTAACGAGAGCACGTGCTTAAGCGTTGGAGAAGCGGCGATGGGGTGGTTTGGTGATCGGCGAGCAGTGGGATCGACCGCAACGAGGGGTAACGAAGCGCTCGGGCAGCCCTACGAATCCCGTTGCAGCACCCACTGTGCGGGCGAATCCGCTCTATCTGCTCGCTCGAGCGACCGTTCGATAGGCGGTGCGATCCAGCCCCGGTTGGCGGCTGGGTCCACATCGTCATCGAGCGGGTGCCGTCGAAACCGTTCGGGCAGATAGCGCCCGTACACCGGCAGCCGCTCGCGAAGTGGGACGCCTGCGTCGCTGGCAATCGCTTCGAGTTCGGCCAACCCCGGCCAGGCATATTCGGGATTGATGTGGTCGTCAGTAACGGGTGAGACGCCGCCGAGGTCGTCGATACCACAATCGACCAGATCGCCAGCGGATGCGAGGTTCGGGGGAACCTGTACCGACACCGATGGTGGCAAGGCGACACGCGCCATCGCTGTCACACGACGGAGGGTCTCGAGCGTGGGTTTTTCGCCGTTCCACCGGTCGTTAGCGACGACTGGGTGGACGATCACCTCCTGGATGTGGTCGTACTGCTCGTGCAGTGCGGCGATCGCGAGCAGACTCTGTGCACGGTCACGCCACGATTCGCCGATTCCCACGAGGATTCCCGTGGTGAACGCGACGTCCAACTCGCCGGCGGTTCGGATCGTTTCTATGCGCTGGGCTGGTTCCTTCCGGCGTGGCCCGGCGTGAGCATCCACGTCGGCCGTCGTCTCGAGCATGACACCCATGCTGGCGTTCACGTCGGCCACGCGTTCCATCTGCGCCAGCGTCTGATCGCCGGGGTTCGAGTGCGGGAGCAGCCCTTCCTCGAGAGCGACCGCGCAGGCGGCTCGCAGATAGTCGTGGATCGAGGCGTACCCCCAGGTCTCGAGTTGGTTGTGGATCGCCGTGTAGCGCTCGTCAGGGTCGTCACCGAAGGTGAACAACGCCTCGGTGCAACCGGCCGCTGCCCCCTGGCGACAGATCTGTCGAACCTCCTCGAGTGAGAGGATGGACGCCTCACCGGGTGCGTCGAAGTAGGTGCAGTAGGTGCACGTGTATCGACAGGCGGTCGTGAGCGGAACGAATACGTTCCGACAGAACGAGAGCGACGGGGCGGGGTCGACGACCGCTGGCGTCACCTCGAGGAGCTCCGCAATCCGCTGTTCATCGGCCGCAAGCGTGAGCCCGAACTCCTCGACAGCCGCCTCATCGAGTGCACCCACCGTTATCGTCATTGGCTCGAGCAAGCGGGCGAAGGGCTAATAGCGTATCGGCTTCGACATGTTGCGTTCGCTGCGGCTCCGGAAACGCTTTTTCGGGTCCGCGGTGAGAGTACTAGTATGGATCCGCCAGGAACGAAGATTCCCTCGACCCCGATATCGTACGAACCGATCAGCGTCAAAGAGCTGCTCGTCGAAATGAAAGACACCGCCGAGTTGCTGATCGACCTCGCGTACGCCGCCGTGTTACTCCGGAACGAGGAACTCGCAGCCGAGGTCCTCCGGCTCGAGGCACGCATGGACGTTCTCGAGATGCGCGCGCGGATGAGCATCATGATGGCCGCCCGCAACCCGACCGATGCAGAGCGCCTCGCACCGGTGCTCGGCATTCTGACCGCAACAGACCATATCAGCGATGCGGCGGGTGACATAGCCAGTATCGTTCTCGAGGAGACCGGGCTTCCCGAGGCGATGCGGGCCGCGCTCCCCGAAGCGATCGACGCACTCGTCCGTGGCGTCGTTGGGGAAGACTCCCCACTCGTCACTCAGACGTTGGAAGAGACCAACCTCGGATCCGCGACCGGTGTCCGTGTTATCGCGATCAGGCGGGGAGAAGAGTGGATCCTCAACCCCGGACCGGAGAGCCGCCTCGAGGCCGGGGATGTCACCTTTTTGCGTGGCCCTGAGAGTGGCCTCAAAGAAGCCCATCAGGACATCACGGGTCACCCCTACGATCCAGCGACAGTAGACGAACCTGCTATCTCCGACCTCGGACGGGCGATCCACACGATCCTGGCGATGAAAAACCGATCAGAACTCGCCGTCGACCTCGCCTACAGCAGCGTTCTCTTCGATAGCGAAGAGCTCGCCTCAGAGGTCAGCTCACTCGAGCAAGAAATCGACGAGCTGGAAGCGACTGTCGAAACCTGGACCCTCCGTGCAGCAGCTGACGTGCCCGACCCAACACGCTTACGCGGGCTGATTCACCTGGCGAGCGCAACGGAACGCATCGGAGACGCAGCCGTCGATATTAGCGAAGGCGTCCTTCGAGAACTCGACGTTCACCCAGTCGTAGAGTTGGCCGTCGCCGAGAGTGACGAGGTCATGATTCGAATCCCGGTCGACGCTGACAGTGAACTGGTCGGCGCAACCGTTGTCGATGGGGTGCTTGAGGCGGAGGCGACGGTTTCGGTACTCGCGCTCAGGCGGCCGGATGAAGGCTGGTTGCTGATCGGTGATGGACGGGTCGAGGTGCAGCCAGACGACGTCATCATTGCGAAGGGAACACGGACGGCAAGTGAGGCGTTCGGACCGGCTCCTACCGAACAGCAGTAATTTAGGCCCTTCTATCCCTATACCTCACCACACATCAGCGGTCACGATGGATTCGAGCCGGAGGGTCGAAAGGGGTCGTCAACTCGAGTAACTGGACGAGGATACGCCCCGTTGCGCCCCAGACGGTGTAGCCGTCGACGTGGAAATAGTGGACGACGATGTCGCCGTAGTGGGGATGTGTCCGACGCTCGCACTCGTAATTATTCGGATCCAGAAACCCCGAGAGCGGAAGGACGACGATTTCGGCCACCTCCGATTCGTTCGGTTCGTACTCCCGATCGGGGATGCGACCAACGAACGGCGTGACTGCGTACTCGGTGACAGTCCGGATATCGTCGAGCTGGCCGACGACCGTCACCGAATCGGGATCCAACCCGATCTCCTCGTTTGCCTCACGGAGGGCCGTCTCGAGCATCGAGCCGTCGTACGGTTCGACCCCGCCGCCGGGTAAACTCATCTGTCCTGGGTGGTCGCCGAGGTGGTCCGCCCGGCGCGTGACGAGGAGGTGGTCTTCGCCGTTTCGTTCGACGATTGGTGCGAGTACGGCCGCATCCTCGGGCTGGTCGGCAACGACCCGAGGCTCGTAGTCAGCAACCGGCCCGAGGGTGAATCGTCGTGGTGGTGTCGTCATAGCGCTGTGAAACGAAATTATCCCGTCTCCGCATCCGACTCTATGGCCTGTGCTAACCGGCGCCGCTCCGCCGACGTGTCGACCGGGGCCCACGCGTCGATATCATAGCCAATATCGATGAGGTGATCGGGATCGAGTTCGTCCGGCGACTCGAGTGCTCGGTCGACATCGTGTTCGTACCGAGCCTTGACGGCCGCACCGAGGGCCGTTCGATCGAGCCGTCGAGGTTCGATTCCCAAGATATGTGGGACGTCCTCGGCATGGTCGGGTGTCCGTGGAAACGCGGTCGGCCCGGAGACCAAGAGCGGGTCTTCGACGTCAGTGACCGTTGGGGCGTCGTACCGGATCAGCGCATACGAGTCGATCGCCTCATCGATGGCACCGTCCATCGCCGTATCGTCGACTGATTGACCATCAGCCCGAAAGGCGATTTCGGCGAGGGCCCGCTCGAGTTCGCCTCGAGTCAAGCCGCCGAAGAGGTCGACGACACCCGCGAGTTCGTCCGCGGTTCCATCCATGTGTCCGGAAAGGGGGGTGGAGGCCATAAAGACAACGAGGCTGAGAGGGTGATTGCGTTCTCCAGGGAGGGTGGGTGTGTCGTCATTCGCGTCCAGCCGGACGGAGCGGTGACCGCCGGAAGAGATACCTCTCAGTCTTCGACTGATGGTTCGGCAAGTGTCGCTCCAGTTACCGCCCCAGTAGCTTCTCGACTCTCGTCCCACGGGCGGGCATGCTGCCAGATCTCGCGTCCATCGATAGGCGCTACCGACCATTCGGGTAATCGATCAACGGTGACTGTCGAGTTGAGTGCCTCCGCGTACCGGTGGACCTGTGCCCGCTCGCTTTCGGCATCGAAGGAAAGGTCGTTGAA
>PUKM01000173.1 GCA_003552325.1 Natrialbaceae archaeon
ACGAGCAGATTCTTTTCGTCACTCCCGAGTGCGGCGATGACGATGTCAGCCTCGTCGACGTGTTCACGGTCGAGAAACTCGATATCGGTCCCGTCGGATTCCATCACGAGCGTGTTGGGGAGTTTTTCTGCTACCTCCCGGGCTCGGTCGTGATCTTGTTCGATCAATGTGGGTTTCTGGCCGTGCTCTTCGAACTCACGGGCAGCCTGAAAGCCGATTTCGCTCGCACCAACGATGACGATTTCGTCGCGTTCACTCGCCGGCGTACAGACGATGTCATCGGCGAATTTCGTGACAGAGTCGGGGCTACCGATAACGACGACGCGATCACCCGGCCGGATGACACTGTCTCCGCGGGCGACGATCATCTCGTCGCCGCGGAAAATGGCGGCGAACGTGAGCGAGTCGTACTGGTCTGCATCCTGGACAGTGAGATTCGCAATCGGGCTATCGGAGCCGATTTCGAACTCCGCCATTCTGATGAGGCCACCGGCGAACATATCGACGTCCTGAGCGGCAGGCAACCCGGAGATACGGAAAACTGCCTGAGCGGCCAACAGATCCGTACAGACCATGAAATCGACGCCGAAAGCGCCTTCAGCACCTTCCCAGGTCTCGAGCAGGGTGCGCCGTCGAACGCGTGCGATGGTGAACGCATCGCTCAGCGTCTTGGCTGCGCCGCTGATCACGAGATTCACTTCGTCGTCGTCCGTACAGGCGATGACGAGCCCGGCGTCGCCGACATCCGCAGCACGTAACGTGGCAATATCAGTGCCATCGCCCTCGAGCGCGAGGACGTTTAATGTGTAGTTCAACTCCTCGACGAGATCCGGGTCCTGGTCGATAACGACCACGTCGTGTGAGTCCTCGAGATTGGTCGCGATCGAGCGGCCAACGGAACCAGCACCGACGATGACTACGTGCATATTCGCCGCCTCCCACCAGAACGATCGATCATATGTGCCGTTTTTCATTGAGGAAGATAGCGGTTACGGCGGTCGCCACTGGACGACGCGTTCGTATGAATCATGAAATACAGGAGATACGTGGGACCGGCGTTCCACTCGCGAACCCAACAATTCGCGCGCTCCCCAGAGTCTAAATACAAGTAAAATCCACCCGAATATATACCACGAGGAAGGAATCTACTAGTTGGTTATCTAGAATATTTGTGCGAATGCGCAGTGAATACCGCTGATCGTCGGCCGAATTCAGTAATTCTTCAATCGCGGTTCTTCAATTACTCCATCAATAGCACACTTTATATACCCACCCTCGACTTCCTGCACCACCGACTGCTGACGGCGGTGGTGTCTCCCGACAAAGGATGGATGAGACATCACACACTCACAGTCACAATACAGATACACATGCCATCTTCACCACTCCACACACTCCTCGTCCCCGTCGCCGACGAAGCCGATGCCCAACAAACGTGTACCGCACTCGAGCCCTATGGGCCAGCGATCGAGTCGCTCATCGCCCTCCACGTGCCACCGCCGGGTACAGAGGAGCGCGCAAACGGGTTGTTCGACCCCTTCGAAGCAACCTTCGGCGAGGAAAGCTCGGGCCCAGCACTCACCACGGAAGTACACCCCCAGGACGATCCGATCGCCGGTATCGCATCCGCCGCTGAGACCACCGACGTGACCGCAATAGGCGTGCTTCCGCGGCCACGGAGTCGATTCCTCCAGATTCTCTCGAAAGAGAACACGACGAGCCTGGTCTCGAGTACGGACGTGCCGGTGTTCGTGCTCCCCCAGGAGACGAACGGCAAGGACGTGCCAACCGAGGAACCATTCGTCTCGCCACCGTGGGAACCATCGATCCTCGTGCCACTGACCGACGAACCCCACGCGTTCGAGGCACTCGAGTACGCCTGTACGGTGTTTTCGAATCCAAGTATCGCCGCCGTACACGTCCTCGAACCGCCGAGTGTCGATATCTATTCGACGATGACACCGGGTGTGTCGAGTGAGAGTTCCACAGCCGAGGCCGAGCGTCAGGAAGCCGTCGACGCGATGTTCGACCGTGCCAAGAAAATTGCGGGAGAACACGGCGTGACGGTGACAACGCTCGCCATTTCGGGCGATGTGGCACCGACACTCACTGACTATCTCGACACCAATCCGATGGATCTGATCGTCCTCGGCGTGCCGGGCGGCATCACTCCTGACCGACGACAGCTTGGCTCGACAGTGAAAGGACTTATCTGGAACGCCCAGGTTCCAACGGTGATCCACTGAGAATGTCTCTACTTCCAACTATTTTCAGTCTGCGCGACCATTGGGTCGGGAGTGTCGAACAGACACTCCTCTGGCTCAGCCAGCGACCACTCGAGACTGGTCTCTCACTCGAGGCACCGTTCGAGGAGCCGGTCCTCATCTTCGGAGTCGCGATGCTCGCGTTTTTCATCGCCCCACTTTTGCTCGAGCGGTTTCGCCTCCCCGGCATCATCGGGATCATCCTCTTCGGTGCAGCCATCGGTCCCGACGGACTGGGCCTGTTCGAAGAGAGCGAACAGATCGAACTCCTCGGGGAGGCCGGACTCATCTTCCTGATGTTCGTTGCCGGACTCGAAATCAACTTCAATCAGTTCCTCGAGTACAAAGATCGGAGCCTCGTCTTCGGGAGCTTCTCGTTTCTGATTCCCCAGGCGTTGGGGACGATTGTGGGGATGTACGCGCTCGGCCTCGATCTCCTGCCAGCATTGCTCTTTGCCGCGATTTTCTCCTCACACACGTTGCTCGCGTATCCCGTCGTGAGCCGCCTCGGACTGGCGAAAAATGAGGCGATGACCGCGACCATTGGCGGGACGATCCTGACTGATACCCTGGCGTTGCTCGTCCTCGCCGTAGTCGTTGCGTCGATGCAGGGAGACACCGGCCTGTTCTTCTGGGGCCAATTTAGCGTCCTGCTTGCGCTGTTTTTCGTCGGTGTCTGGCTGATCGTGCCGCGTATTGGCCGCTGGTTCTTCCGCATCCACGACGAAGAGAGCTACTTCGAGTTCCTGTTCGTGATGGTGATTCTGTTCATGTGTGCGATCCTCGCTGAGCTCGTGGGCGTCAAACACATCATCGGCGCGTTCCTCGCCGGGCTGGCACTCAACCGTCTCATCCCCGAGTCCGGTCCACTGATGAACCGCATCGAGTTCGTCGGCAACGCCCTCTTGATTCCGTTCTTCTTACTCTGGGTCGGTACCCTCGTCGACGTCCGCGCCATCTTCGCTGGCCCCGAGACGCTCCAGATCGCCGCCGCGTTGATCGTCATGGTCATCGCCACGAAATACGCGGCCTCCTGGGTGACCGGGCAGGTGTACGATTACTCGAGCGAGCAGGTCATGGGAATGTACGGCCTCTCGGTTGGCCAGGCGGCCGCCGCGCTGGCGATCGTACTCATCGGCTTCGACGTCGGAATCGACGGCTTCACGCAGGACATGATCAACGGGACCGTGCTCATGATTCTCGTCGTGAGCATTATTAGCCCGATCGTCGTCACCAGAGCCGGCAAGCAGATGCGCCTCGAGGAAGAACAGGAGGAGTACGACCCCTCCGAAACCCCTCAACGGATCCTGGTACCCGTCTCTCGAGAATCCGAATACCGCGAGGAACTGCTGGACATGGCACTGACGATTCGCGACGACAAGTCCGAGGAGCCGATACACACCGTCTCAGTCGTTCCGCCTGGGCACGAACGCGAAGATGCGTCTGATTCGATGGAAACCGTCACGATTCCTGCTGCGGTCGGTCGCCAGACCGAGGCTAGCGTCGCCGAAGCCGAAGAGATGCTCGAGGGGATGGCCGAGTACGCCGCGGGTGCGGAGGTTCCGATCCGCACGCACACGCGGGTCAACCACAACATCGCCTCCGGGATTTCCCGCTCGGTGCTCGAAAACCGCATCACCACCCTCATCATCGGCTGGGATGGGGCCCAGTCCCGCAGACAGCGGGTTTTCGGCCACATTCTCGACCGTGTGTTGACCCAGACGGGGCAGTTAACGCTCGTGTCGCGCGTCCGTGAACCCCTGAACACGACCGACCGGATCCTCCTCCTGTTGCCACCAGGAATCGACCACAACGATGGCTTCATCGAGGCACTCCACACGATCAAACGGGTGAGCGAACAAACTGGTTCCCCGGTTCACGGCATCGCCGTCAACGGCAACCCAGAACAGTTCGAACGGCTCTTCGAAATGGTCGAGCCGGAAGCACCGGGCACGTTCGAGGCTGTCGACGACTGGAAAGAGCTCCTCGAGTTACTACGCGACGAAGTGGAGGATGGCGACCTCGTGACGCTCATGAGCGCGCGCCGACAGGACCTCGGCTGGCACAGTGAGCTGCAGACACTGCCAAAGAGTATCTCGACGCTCACCGATGGCAACTTCGTGATCGTCTATCCGGCCCACGAGGACCGCGCCGACGACCGGCAGTTCCTCCAGTTCACCTAACGAAGGGGACCGAACCGACTATGCCACCTCCGTTCACAGTTCGAGACAATCGATGAGGATCCGTGTCGACTGGCGCTCGAGTTGCAGCCTCACGGGGACGGTCCTGAAGTGGCTCTCGATCCCGCTCACCCTCCCTCTCGCTATCGGCGTCTACGAGGGGGCCGACGTCTTCCCCTTTTTCGGCGCAATCCTCGTCACGATTCTCCTCGGCGTCGCCCTCGAACAGCTCTCGGACGAGCGCGACCTGCGCCAGCGAGAGGCGTTCTTAATGGTGGCACTCACGTGGCTTGGCGTGGCGCTCGTCGGTGCTATCCCGTTCTTTCTCACGGGCATCAACGCGAGTACAGAGTCGGCCTTTTATAATCCGATTTTCGACCTCATCGCCGGAGATGTCGCCACCCTGGTAATCGTACTCAGTGCGTTTGTGGATTCTCTGTTCGAGAGTATGAGCGGGCTGACGACGACGGGGGCAACGATCATGTCCGGGTGGGACTTCGAGAACCAGTCTCGAGCCATCCTCTTTTGGCGACAGTTGATCCAGTGGCTCGGCGGCCTGGGCATCCTGATCGTCGCCATTGGGTTACTCTCGAACCTGATGGTCGGTGGGGCACAGCTGATGGAAACTGAAACCCAGACGCAGAACGTGACGAAGCTTACCCCCGAAATCGAGCGGACGGCGCGGCTGATCTGGGGGTTGTACGTCGGACTGACGCTCGCCGCAGCAGGGACGTTTTACGCGCTCCATCTGCTTGGGCTGGCACCGAATATGGATCTGTTTAATGCCGTTTCCCACGCACTCACGAGCGTCTCGACGGCAGGCTTTTCGCCGGAGGGAGAGAGCGTTGGTGCGTTCTCACCGTCCGTCCAGTGGGCCGTGATTCCGTTCATGCTCTTTGGCGCGACGAACTTCGTCCTGCTCTATTACATCGCTCAGGGCGACCTCGAGCGTCCGTACCGATCCGAGGAGCTCCGATTCTACGTCGGCACCATCGTCGTCTTCGCAACGATCGTCTGTCTCGTGTTGCTCCTGGACAGCGAGCTCGAGCAGGGGCTGGAACCCACCCTTCGACACGGCCTGTTCAACGTCATCTCTATCATGACGACGACGGGCTACGCGTCGACGAACTTCGACCTCTGGACCCCCGCTGCGACGTACATCCTTTTCCTCGGGATGTTCGTCGGTGGAATGGCGGGGAGCACAACCTGTTCGATCAAAGCCATCCGTTGGCTGGTCATCTTCAAAAGCCTCTCCCGGAACCTGTTCGTCTCGGTCCATCCCCAGGCCGTTCGTCCCGTGCGTCTCGGCGAGTCAGTTATCGACGAGGAAACGGTCACCGATATCTTTAGCTACGTGTTGCTCGCGTTCCTGTTGTTTTTCCTGCTGACGATTTTCGTCATCGTCGACGGTGCTCGAGCGGGGCCAGCCATCACCCAGTTCGAAGCCCTCGGGGCCTCGGCCTCGATCTTCTTCAATATCGGGCCCGCGTTCGGGATCGCCGGGCCGCTCGAGAACTACGCAGCGTTTCCACTGTCGACACGAGCGGTGATGGTGATCATGATGTGGATCGGCCGGATCGAGATTTTGCCCGTCCTCGTTCTGCTGTTGCCGGCGTATTGGCAGTCCTGACCAAGGGTTCCCCCGATCAAGACATATCGTTATACCGGCGTGTCCCCAACGAGTGGTATGACCCGACTCGCGTTGATCGCCCACGATGAGAAAAAAGACGACCTCATCGAATTCGTCCAGGAACACGAAGCCCAGTTAGCGCAATACGAGCTCATCGGGACGGGAACGACCAGCGGCCGACTCATGGACGAAACCGACCTCGAGGTCGAGGCCCAGGCCTCGGGCCCCCTCGGTGGCGACTTGGTGATCGGCGGTGAGATCGCTGAAGGCCGACTCGATGGCCTGATTTTCCTTCGTGACCCACTCACGGCCCAGCCCCACGAACCGGACGTCTCCGCTCTGCTCCGCATCTGTGACGTCCACAACACGCCACTTGCGACGAACCTGGCAAGTGCGCGGTATCTGCTCGAGGGGCTCGAATCCGAAGCGTAAGCGGACGGTGGCTGGGCTGGTCGCGTCTCGAGAAGCCATATATAAACCGTCCGTTGACAAAAGCCCGGTATCCCCCACAGGTCTTGATGAGTCAGATCGCCCTCGCTGCCGACTTCGCCATTATCATCCTCGTCGCGACAGTGGTCGGTATCCTGGTCCGCCAACTCGGCCAACCGACGATCATCGCCTACATCGCTACGGGTGTGATCCTCGGCCCGGTGCTCTTCGATATCGTCACCGACGACGGACTGGTCTACGTTATGGCCGAACTCGGACTCGGTTTTCTGCTCTTTCTGCTCGGGATGAAAATGCGCTTTGCGGACATCCGCGATATCCTCCGCCCGATCACGAACGTCGCGGTGGGCCAAACGGTGCTCCAGACCGCACTCGCCTTTCTCGTCGCCCTGGCGCTTGGGTTCGGCACAGATGAGATAATCGTGATCTCACTGGCAACGGTGTTCGGTGCGACCCCGATCATCGTCAAAGTCCTGACTGACAAAGACGAGATCACCACCCTGCCCGGTAAGATCGACGTCGGTGTCCTCATCGTCCAGGACATCTACCTCGTGATCGTCCTCGCGATGTTCAGTGCCGAGAACATCTCCGATGGCGGGGAAATCGCCCGGACGTTGGCGACCATTTTTGCTTTGATCGCAGTCATCGGCGTCATCTCCTACGCCTCCTCGAGGTATCTCCTGCCACGTCTGTTCCGCCGAATCGCGAATAACAAGGACGTCTTCCTGATCGTTGCCATCGCGTGGGCGTTTCTGTTCATCGCCGTCGCCGAAAGCCAGTTCCAGGGTGGCATCGAAATCGGCGCGTTCCTCGCGGGCATCAGCCTCGCCCAACTCCCATACAGCAAGGAACTCGAGGATCGGATCACGCCGATTACCGACTTCTTCATCCTCGTGTTCTTCGCGAGCATCGGCCTGCAGATCGAAGGCGGCGCAGATGCGCTGTTTTACTACTGGGGAGAAGCCGTTATCGCGTCGATTGTGCTGATGATCGGGAACTTCTGGATCATGTTCTACCTGATCGATCGCGAAGGGTTCGGCGTCGAGCCGACCTTTTTGGCCTCGATCAACATGGTGCAGGTCAGTGAGTTTTCACTCATCGTCGGTGCGTTGGCACTGACCCAGGGCTATATCGAGGACGAAATTCTCGGGTATCTCACGCTGATGGCGCTCATGACGATGACGGTCTCGACGTACATCGTCGCGAACAACCACGCGATTTACGAGCGCGTCGAGCCCTGGTTCCGGCGGTTCGAAGCCGAGGACGAACGGGATGCCGTCCTCTCGACGTACGAAAACCACGCCGTCGCGATCGGATACGACGAGATCACCGAGCGCGTTCTCCCGCTCCTCGCGTCGGAGTACGACGACGTCGTCGTCATCGATCGAAAAACCGAGCACGTCGAGGCTATCGACGATGAACCATACGAGTATCTCTTTGGGGACTTCAGACACACGGAGGTCCGCAAGGAGGCCAACCTCACCGAGGCCGCCTTCGTCCTCAGCTCGAGCGTCGA